>JALWRV010000457.1 GCA_027080545.1 Parvularculaceae bacterium | reverse complement strand
CAAGATGCGTTGCAGCAACAGGCTATGGCCAAGGCCCAAGAACAGATGCGTCAGCGAGAATTGTCACAATTAAAACAAGCCTTGGAGCGCCTTGATGATGGCTCCTTTGGCCTGTGCAAAGAATGCGAAGAAGAAATTGTAGAAAAGAGATTGGAAATTAACCCCGCGACACAAATTTGTGTCCAATGCTGTCATTGAATAAATGTTCTTGGAGGCAGGTCCGGATCTGTTGCTCTAAAACTATTTGGTGCAGTCTTACCAATGGGGGTGCCTGCGTTTTAGTGACTAGCCGATCTTGCTTATAAAGCTTTTTATTTCTGCGGCCGCTTCTCTTGGTTTTGATTGGAGTAATAAATGCCCGCAATCCATTTCAATGGTGCGGCATTGATTTATTGTGCCGGGGTAAAAATTGCCGGTGCCGATGGCGCGGTCTTTTTTTGCTTTAAAAATAAGCACGGGTTGGTTGAGTGTGGTGAGCGTTTGACTGACATCTACATGGACACAAGCCCGGGTACGGGCGCGCAATATTTCAGGGCTTAGCTGCTGCATCACGGCTTCGATTTCATCAGCGTTGGGGTGGGGTGCCCCTTGAATGAGAGACAGGTTTGAAAATATTTTGCGAAAAGGCAGATAGGACCGAAAACGCGCTCCGACAACCATCAATTCCCGTATCATGGGCGGGTAGGGGGATTTGGCAAAACTGGTGGATAAGATAAGACCATGCACCCTATCTGGCAGGGCTTTGGCGAGGAGAATGGTTAAGGGGCCGGAAAAAGATTCGCCCAACAAGAAACAGGGCCGATCAATTTGTGGAGCGAAATGACGTGTCAGAGCGTCATAATCTTGCGGCCCGTGGCGCGGGATGACATGGGTAATGGTTTCGACATCTGGTGCTAAGGCCTCCTGCAACCATTTGAAAAAAAGACCGGAGCCGCCAAAACCTGGAAATAGATGAAGTAAAGGCTTGTTCATTCAGCGGCCACTGATTGGGGACACAGACGATCGCGAAATTGTTGGAACAGATAAAAACTATCTTGCGGGCCGGGAGAGGCTTCTGGATGATATTGCACCGAGACCGCGCGGTCATCGGATGTGGCAATGCCGCAATTGGTTTGATCAAAAAGGGAGCGATGGGTTGCCACCACCCCGTCCGGTAATGTTTTTTCATCGACGCAAAAGCCGTGATTCATGGAAACAATTTCAACCTTGCCGCTTCTTAAATCCATCACCGGGTGATTGGCGCCATGGTGACCATGGGCCATTTTTTCGGTTTTCGCCCCTAGCGCCAGGGCCAAAAGCTGATGACCGAGGCAAATGCCAAGCAAGGGTATTTTGGCCTTGAGAATATCACGAATGACAGGCACCGCATAACGGCCTGTGGCGGCGGGGTCGCCCGGCCCATTGGACAAAACGACCCCATCAGGATTGAGGGCTTGAATAGTTTTAAAATCAGTTGATCCGGGCACCACGCTGATACGCAGGTTAAGGTGAGCCAGACAGCGGAGAATATTTTTTTTCACCCCATAATCGATCACCACCACATGGGGGGTGTCTTTAATATTTTTGGAAGTTTCATACCCGCTTTGCCAATGCCATGCCCCTTGAGTGTGGTTAAACGGTTTTGGGGTGGTCACATGGGGGACCAGATCTGCCCCCTCTAACCCCCGCCAATTTGCAGCCTTTTCTTGTAAGGCTTTTACATCAAATTGGCCCTTTGGATTGTGGGCGATGACCCCATGGGCAAGCCCCTTGCTGCGCAAATATATCGTCAATGCACGGGTATCAATATCGGCTATGCCGATGATTCCCCGGCGGCGCATCCAAGCGGCGAGATCCAATTTAGAGCGGTGGTTAGAAGGCGCGGTGGGCAGGGTGCGGACAATGGCGCCTCTGGCGGCGGTGCCGGCCGCAGCGGTGGCATTTTCAATATCTTCGTCATTGACCCCAACGATGCCGATATGAGGAAAGGTAAATGTCACCAATTGTGAGGCATAAGAGGGATCGGTGAGAATTTCCTGATAGCCGGTCATGGCTGTATTGAAGCAGACCTCGCCAACCGCCTGACCTTGGGCGCCAAATCCGCTGCCGGAAAAACAGGTGCCATCAGCAAGGACCAGCAAGGCCGTGGGGTGGTGGGCATCGGCGGGGTTATCTTCTTGACTAAGGCGCATGAATGCTTATCTGTCTCCGGTTCCGGCGAGACGTCGCAGGGGGCTTGGCGGTGTGGGCGATCGCGGTCGCGTCAAACATTGGCAAATTGCCCGGAAGCTATGCCAAACAGTAAAGCCAAGTCAATGAGCTTGAGGCGCGAGAAACTCGCCATATATATCAAGCGATTAGTCGGCAGTTGGGGTCTTGGATAGCTATTTTGGGGCGCATGGCCTAAAAAGGTGGGCCGACAAGGGAGAATCACATGCTTGCGGAAAAGATTCGCGCTGAACTGACCAAAGCCATGAAGGCGCGTGATGACAAGTTGAGAATAGCCACATTGCGGTTGATGAATGCGGCCATCAAGGATCGCGATATTGAGGCGCGGGCGAAAGATCGCCCTGACGGGCTTTCTGACGAAGAGGTGTTGGCGGTGCTGGTGAAGATGGTCAAACAGCGTGAAGACAGTGCGAAAACCTATGCAGAAAATAACCGCCCAGAGCTGGCCGAGCAGGAACAAGGCGAAATGGCGATCATTCGTGAATTTTTGCCCAAGCAAATGGATGAAGGTGAAATTGCCCAAGCCATCGACAAGGCTATAAAGGAGCTGGGTGCCGCCGGCCTCAAAGATATGGGCCGCACCATGGCGGCCTTGAAGCAGGAATATGCCGGGGCCATGGATTTTTCCAAAGCTAGCAAAATGGTCAAGGCCAGCCTTGGCGGATGAATGGGCAGAACGAATAAATAATAAGGCCCCTTGGTGTTTTGCTGCCCTTGCTTCTATAGTGAACCATGCCCCGATTTAGCCCCGAATTTCTTGATGAGCTGCGCACCCGTCTGCGCGCTTCGGACATTATCGGCCGTCATGTAAAGCTGAAAAAGGAAGGGCGCGAATGGCGCGGCCTGTCTCCCTTTACTTCAGAAAAAACCCCCAGCTTTTTCGTCAATGATGAAAAGGCGCGCTATTTCGATTTTTCCTCTGGCAAGTCCGGCGATATTATCGGCTTTACCATGGACATGCAGAAGCTGAGCTTTGTGGAAGCGGTCACGCGGTTGGCGGAAGAGGCGGGGATGGAAATTCCCAAGGATAGCCATCAAGAACAAGCCAGACAGGAAAAAGCGGTTGGTTTGATTGAGGCCCATGAAGCGGCAGCCAAATTTTATCAAGACCTGCTTTACCGGGCCGATGGCCGCGATGCACTTGAGTATAGTCGGGGGCGGGGCCTGTCCGATGAAACCATTAAACGGTTCGGCCTTGGCTATGCCCCCGCCAGCCAAATGGCTTTGAAAGACCATCTCATCAATAAGGGGTTTGCCCCGGATTTATTGGTTGAGGCGGGGCTGCTGATCCGCCATGAGCAAAAGCCGCCCTATGATCGGTTTCGCGACCGATTGATGTTTCCGATCCTCAACCAGAAAAACCGCCCCATTGCCTTTGGTGGCCGCGCCTTGAGCGCATCGGAAAAGGCAAAATATCTGAATTCCCCGGAAACACCGCTTTTTCACAAAGGGTCGGTTCTGTACAATTTGGCTCAAGCTCGGGCCGAAGCGGCAAAAATGCTCCGTGAGGCCGATAGTGCGCTGATTGTCTGTGAAGGCTATATGGATGTGATTGCCTTGGCACAGGCAGGTTTTGGCAATGCGGTGGCCCCTTTGGGCACGGCATTGACAGAAAGCCATTTGAGCCTGCTTTGGCGTGTCTGCGATGAGCCCTTTTTGTGTTTTGATGGGGATAGGGCCGGTCGTAGCGCCGCCTATAGATCCATAGATCGGGCCTTGCCCCTTCTAAAACCGGGTAAATCCTTGCGCTTTGTGTTTATGCCGGAAGGCCAAGATCCTGATGATTTGGTGCGCCAGAACGGGCCAAAAGCCTTTCGCGATGCTATGGGAGCGGCCAGACCGCTGGTGAGCGTATTATGGGATAGGGAAGAAGAGAACCATTCTCTGGAAACCCCTGAAAAACGTGCCTTTTTTAGGCAGGAATTGAGGCGGCTTGTGCAATCCATAAAAGATAAGGATGTGCGCCAAGCCTATGGGGCTTGGATTGCCGATAAATTGCTGGAGAGTTTCGGAGCCGGGAGCCGCCAATCAAAAAACCAGCCCTTCGGGCGTGACAGAGGGGCGTATCGCCCCAAGAACAAGACCGGCTGGGGGCAAGATATTCGGCCCGCCGTGCCGCTTTCCGCCTCTCCGGCCTTGAAAGCCAAATTGGGCTCAACAGCCAAACTGGGACGGGGAAACCGCGCCGGGATGCGGGAGCGGGAGCGATTATTGGTTCTGACCCTGCTTAACCACCCGGACCTATTTAGGGCCAATGAGGCGGAAATCCTTGGCTTATCGCTGGAGGATCCGGATATGGCGCGACTGCTATCGGCCTATATTGATGCTGTGAGCGAACAGGAAAACCTTGACATTGAGGGTGTTAGACGCCACATCCAGACCGTTCCGGCGTGCGCGGGTGTCTTGGAGTCTTTGCTGAATGACCAGCAGCTCACATTATTGAAATTTACCCGCCCCACGGCGACATTGGCAGAAGCAGAAACAGGATGGCGTAACACCCTTTCCTTGCACCTATTTCATGGGTTAACCAGCGAAGAGGCAGCGGAACTTGCCCTCGAATCGCTATCCGATGAAACGGGAGAGGCGCGGTGGCGGGCTTTCCAGAATCATCGCCGTTCCATGCGTTCACAAAGTGGCAGCGCAAATGAGCTCGGCAATGTGGAAAAGAGTGCGGAAGAGAGTGAATAGGCGTTGGACCATAAGCGCCGCCAATGCCGAGAAAAAAGTGCCGAACAATCTGAAAAGCCAAATGGTGATATAATTAATCGTCCTTTACGGGACCAGACGCCGACCCTTGATGCGGGGTGCGGGCCAATCTTAAAGCGGGTCTATCAATTCCATGGCAGTAAAAAAAACCAAAGTGAAGAAAACGAAAGTTGAAGAGGCCGAAGCGCCCATTATCGACTTTTCCAAAGCCTCTCTGAAAAAGAAAATCGATGCGGCAAAAAAGCGCGGCTATATTTCTTATGATGAGTTGAACGAGATGCTGCCGGAGACCGAATATACCTCCGAGCAAATCGAAGACATTATGGCCAAGCTCTCGGAGATGGGTATCAACCTCACCGAAGGGGAAGAAGAAGAGGACGAGGCAGGCTCCAAGGCGGTTGTTAAAAAATCTGAAACCGGAGTCACCACCAACACCAAAGAAGGGGCTGACCGCACGGATGATCCGGTGCGCATGTATTTGCGTGAAATGGGCACGGTGGAGCTGCTGTCGCGCGAGGGTGAAATTGCCATCGCCAAGCGCATCGAGGCGGGTCGTGAGACCATGATCCGGTCTTTGTGCGAAAGCTCTTTGACCTTTGAGGCGATTACCGTTTGGCGGGATGAGCTTCAAGAAGGGCGCGTCTTGCTGCGGGATATTATTGATTTGGACGCGACCTATGGTGGCGGGCCGGAGTCGCGCCCCGATATGACCAAGCCGGAAGTGGCCGAGCGGGTACGGCGTGAAGAAGATGAGCGCGCCGAGGCGGCCTCGGAAGATGAGGAAGAAGATTTCGACGAGGGGGCACTTTCGCTTTCTGCCATGGAAGGCGAGTTGCGCGAAGGGGTTATGCAGACCTTTGATGAAATTTCTGCAGATTATAAAAAGCTGCGGCGCCTACAAGACATTATGATTGAGGAGCAGCTAAAGGGTGGGGATCTGTCTCCCTCGCAAACCCGCCGCTATAAAAAGCTGCAAAAGGATATTGTCGAGAAGGTGCGCTCGGTGCGGCTCAACAATCAACGCATCGAAGCGCTGGTCGAGCAGCTCTATGACATTAACCGCGCCCTGATGGGGCTGGAAGGCAAGCTGGTGCGTATGGCGGACAGTTACGGCGTGCCGCGTCAGGAATTTCTCGACAATTATCTCGGAAGAGAGCTGGATCCTGATTGGTTCGACACGGTTTCAAAATTGTCGGGCAAGGGGTGGAAAAATTTCACCACCAAGGGGGCCAAGCAGATAGAAGCCCTGCGTGAGCAAATCGGCGTTTTGTCGCAAGAAACCGGTCTGACGGTGCAAAATTTCCGCCGCATCGTGCAGACAGTGCAAAAAGGCGAGCGCGAAGCGCGCATTGCCAAAAAGGAAATGGTCGAAGCCAATCTGCGCCTCGTGATTTCCATAGCGAAAAAATATACTAATCGCGGCCTGCAATTTCTCGACCTCATTCAAGAAGGCAATATCGGCCTGATGAAAGCGGTGGATAAATTTGAATATCGTCGCGGCTATAAATTCTCCACCTATGCCACGTGGTGGATCCGTCAGGCGATTACCCGCTCTATTGCCGACCAAGCCCGCACCATCCGTATTCCGGTGCATATGATTGAAACCATCAACAAAATTGTGCGCACCTCGCGGCAAATTCTGCATGAAATTGGTCGCGAGCCAACGCCGGAAGAACTGGCCGAAAAATTGTCCATGCCGCTGGAAAAAGTGCGCAAGGTGATGAAAATCGCCAAAGAGCCGATTTCGCTGGAAACGCCGATTGGCGACGAAGAAGATTCCCATCTGGGCGATTTCATCGAAGACAAAGGCGCGATCTTGCCCATCGACGCGGCCATCCAGTCAAACCTGCGCGAGACCACCACCCGCGTCCTCGCCTCACTGACCCCCCGCGAAGAACGGGTGCTGCGCATGCGCTTTGGCATCGGCATGAACACCGATCACACTTTGGAAGAAGTAGGCCAGCAATTCTCGGTGACCCGCGAACGCATCCGCCAAATCGAAGCCAAGGCCCTGCGCAAGCTGAAACATCCAAGCCGCAGCCGGAAATTGAGAAGCTTTTTGGATAATTAGGGGATTGTATCTGCGTGAGAACCTTGCGCCAAGCATGGAGCTTCATGGCCATCCTTCGAGGCTGCCCTCATCCTGAGCCTGTCGAAGGACGGCAGCATCTCTTAGAGGGGTCAGAAAAGAATAGAGTAATGCTTTTAACAATGAACTGAACTCACCCTGAGGGTGAGCCGTGGAAACTGTCCCCCAGACCGTTTCTACTGGCGAACGCGCAAGCGAGCCTCGAAGGGTGGCGTCTCTGGCCCCATAATTTCAACTTTGATGTGAAACCCATGCAAACCTGCCTCAAAATCCCCACCAACGGTCCCGGTCTCTATGACTTCACCCGTGAGGCGCAAGATTTTGTGCGTTCGGCAGGGATAGAAGAGGGGCTGCTCACCTGTTTTGTGCGCCATACTTCTTGCTCGCTCACCATTCAGGAAAATGCCGACCCGGATGTGCGGGCTGATTTGCAAGAATTTTTCGCCCGTCTCGTGCCGCCTAGTGATGACCCCAAAATGTCCTTTATTCGCCACAGGGCAGAAGGGCCCGATGACATGCCCGCCCATATCAAGGCGGCGCTCACCCAAACCTCCCTGTCCATACCGGTGGCAAATAGCCAAATACTGCTCGGCACATGACAGGGGCTTTATCTGTTTGAACACAGAAACGCCCCGCAAACCCGCGCGATCATTTTGCATTTAGGCTAAGCCAAGGCCCATCAATGGGTATGGCAGGGGTTAACCAAAGGCTGTTTGAAATTACTGATAGGGCTTGAGCGTAGCAGGCGCCGATAGCTATCGATCAGGCTGGTATAGAGCGGCAAGGGGCCAACCCCGAGATTGCGCGAGCCATCAGAATTGCCATCCCATATTTCAAAATGAAGATGCACCGTGGTGGCGCGAGACAATGTGCCATTGGACCGCCGCCCCGTTACATTGGATATGCGGCCAATGCGTTGACCCTTGGCCACCCGCGCTCCGGCAACAATGCCGCTCGCCAAGGGGCGTTCCAAATGCAAATAGCGATGGACCTGCCCCGTATCGGTAATCAGTTCCACTGAGACCGTGCCCACATAGCCAATGCGTCCGGCTTCGGTGGTTACCGCCCAATATTTTTCTGCCTCGCATGTGGGTGGGCGAATATCCTGCCCCTGATGACCTTTGCCTGCTGGACATTTAGGGGCGTTCCAGCCCCTTTGCTCGCAAAAATTATCCTTCCATGGATAGCGGTAATTTTCTGCATCTCCTTGGGTGCCCCCGGGGGCGGGCGGATATGCGGGGCCAAAGATTGATCCCCCGGCACCCCCATGGCCCCACACCTGACTATTGGCAAATACTGGTCCGCGTTCATAAGGAAAGCGCATGCCCGGGGCAACAATGGTCGGGCTGGTGACCCCGGTTGAGGTGGCATCATGGCCAGTGCCGGGAATAAGCCTGCCGGGCGGATCAAAACGAAAGATGAGCGGTGTGCCCGTGCCCCCACCGCCAATGGGAGGCAAAGGCGGCGGACTGCCATCGCTTTCGCATCCGCTTAAAGCGAGAAGGGAAAGAGCAGCCAGCCCTGTTAGAAAAACTTTTTGCGCCCGTTTCATGCCCCACCTCCCAGCGAAACAATCATCCCGTCCACAATTTGTTTCATATAGGCTTGGCTGGAACAGCGCTTGTCGTTTTTCGGATCATCGCACACCATCATCACGCTATAGGCTGCCCCGAAAAGCGAAAAGCTGGCGGCCATGCCATCTTCCGTTTGGAAAATATGCATATCTTGCACGCCGGCTTTTTTGTCGCCGGGGGTTCTGACCTCCGATAAAATGCAAGTGCCGTGAATGGAAAGCCCATATCCATTATGGCGGGTCACCCCGTGATAATAATAATCTTTCCCCATTAACAGCGTTCCCGAAGGCAGTTTTTCTGGCATGAGAATGGGCATGTTAATTTGGCTGACAGCCAGCTTATCTAGGGGCTGGGAAAAATTGCGTTTTGCTGCGGAAAAATTCCGCGCTGCGGTTCTGGCTGCTGCCCAATCAATATCCACCCGCACTTGTCGGGCAAGGCGAAACTCTCCCGTGGGGCGCACTTGCTGCTTCATCACCGAGCGCTCGTTGGTGAGGGCCGGGGCCGTGCCACGATTTTGATTGGCCACCAATTGAGAAATAGTCGGCGCGCTTTGGGCAGCGGCTGGGGTGGAGAGGAAATTTATACTGAAAAAGAGGGCGATTAGCCCTTTGCCTAAAATTGTCACAGGATCGTTACGCCGCACAATAAACACTCCTTTACGCCTCGCCCCCATACTCAAGTCTATCTCATTGTGCTGTGGGTGCAAGGGGTGCCAGACAGGCGAATGAGAGCGCCAAACAGATCAATAATCGACAAAATTGCAGGTGGCACCCGTTTGCACCGGGTCATGCTGGTCAGGGTTGTCTTCTAGCAAGTCATTATAAGCCCGCACCAAATCGGCATAGAGAGCAATGGCGCCGACGCCCCCAGCGTTTCGGCGGTTAATACGTTCCCACTCCGATGCCCACATTTCAAAATGCAAATGGGCGGTGGTGTTATAGGCATAGCTGTCCGTTGCTGAAGAATAGGCGCTAAAATTCGACATAATGCCTAGAACTTGCCCCTTGGTTACCGCCACCCCACGGCAGCCATCATTTTCAAAATTGCACCCAAGGCCGGGGTCGAGGGGGCGGCGCATGTGGAGATAGCGATAGTTGATGCCGGTCTCGGCACCGATGATGTTCAATTCAACCCGACCCACATAGGCAATCACCCCATCCTCAGCGGCCACAATCACATGGCTATTATTGTCACAGGTGCTACCGCGAATATCCTGTCCTTGATGGCCCTTACCGGCGGGACAGTCGGCGGTATCATAGTTACGGGTCTCGCAAAAATTATCCCGCCATGGGT
>JALWRV010000456.1 GCA_027080545.1 Parvularculaceae bacterium | reverse complement strand
TGCCTAATGTCCCGTTTTAAAATCTATGGTTTTTGACCGAGGAAAGATAATGTCTCTATCGAATGATTCTATCCCCCCTGACGAGGGGCCGGCTATTGTGCGCAACCTCGCCGCCTTGCGTGACCAGTGTCAGGCCTGGCGGGCCGATGGGGCGCGGATTGGCTTTGTGCCGACCATGGGCGCGCTTCATGAGGGCCATCTATCGCTGGTGCGCTTGGCCGCTGAAAAAGCCGACCGGGTGGTGGTGTCAATTTTTGTCAATCCGAGCCAATTTGCTGCCCATGAAGATTTGGGGGCCTATCCGCGCACCCTAGAGGCTGATCGCGCAGCACTTACGGGGCTTGGATGCGATCTCATCTATGCGCCCTCGGTTGAGGAAATCTACCCGGACGGGTTTTCTACACACATTACCGTAACGGGTATTTCGGAAGGCTTGTGCGGGGCCTCACGACCACATTTTTTTGGTGGCGTCGCTACAGTGGTCTGCAAGCTGTTCAATCAAGTAAAACCGGATTGTGCGGTTTTCGGCGAAAAGGATTATCAGCAACTTTTGGTCATCCGCCATATGGTGCGCGATCTCGATCTCGATGTGGCGATTATTGGAGCCCCATTGATACGCGAGGCTGACGGTCTGGCGATGTCGTCACGCAATGCCTATTTGAGCCCAGAGGAACGGCGCATTGCCGCAGGACTTAATCAGCAATTAGCCGCTGCAGCCAGCACTATTATCGCGGGAGCCAAACGAGGAAAGGCGACTGTCAACGCGACCCTTGACGCCACCCGACAGGCCTTGTTCGCCAGCGGATTTGATCGCATTGATTATTTGGAACTGCGCGATGGGGAAGATCTCAGCCCCCTGCCCGATAACCCAACATTGGACGCTTGCGCAAAAGCCAGATTGTTCGCAGCCGTAATAGTCGGCAAAACACGCCTGATCGATAATTGGCCGCTCATTCCTTAAAAGGGTCAAGCATATTCATGGCCATAACACCATCCACATCTTCTATTAAAACATAGGCGCTGAACCGTGCGGTGCCATCTTCTGGTGACGCGAGCAAAAAGCCCAGAATATCACCATGACCATCCTTGTTGAAATCGGCATGGGAGATTTCCGATAAAACCGCTATCATGGCGCCATATTCAACAATCCAAATGCCCTCTGACTGGTTGGTGAATTGCGCCCTATCCCTATTATCCTGCTCACCGAACATCGGCCAACTCGCAGGATTTATATCTTCAAGATTTTCGCGGGTAAGGGCACCATTGGTGAAAGCGCTATCATCCTCGACCTTGGCGCGCATTGCCAGTTTGTAAAGGCCACAATGATGGGTGAATTTTTCTTCTTCCATCATATCCACAGAAGAGACACCACCCCATCCCTTTTTTTTCAGCTTAGCAAAGCCTTTGCAGTCTTTAATTTTTTCGGTGGGTTTTTGGAAATCGCTGGGATGCCCCATCATCACCGACATTTCCACCTCTTCACCATTAGCGCGTTTACGCATCATGGGTTGATCGGCGCGGGCCATTAATTGCTTTCGGGTAATACATTCCCGGTCACTGCTTTCAGAAGGGGGCAGGCAAAATTTAATCAAATCTGCCGGCTCGGTGGGGTCTCCCACATCACCGATTAATGAAACGGGGTGGCGTTCATTTTCTTGCTGCCCCGCAAATAATGCTGACCCACCAGCGATAGCCGCAGCCGCCACAGCGCCAAGCGCATAAAAAGATTTTGCCATTTCATCCTCCACACATCTTCATAATTGATGTCAGCCTATCATCAAAAATTATTTATGACCTAAAGTAATCCAAGACTGGCCAATTCTTCCGCTATGGTTTCATCACCGCCCGTCCCCGCCAATAAATCCGCTGGCGCATCTTGGGGGCGCAAATAACGCCACCCCTGAAACGGGCGCTTTGGCGTTGGCTGGGTTAGAATCATGTCCGGCTCCAGCAAGATCGTGCAATAACGCACCCCATCCTCATTATACCATTCTTCAAAACCAGCAATGGGTTGGCGAATTCGGATTAGGCCTTTGACCACCCAATAGAGCGAACCGCCTTTGAGCAATTCTTCCGCCCGTCTTGGCCACATGCGGGTGGTATGGGACATTTTCGCGCTGAGACCTTTTTTTTTGCGCTCAACCAGCGTGCGCCCGCGCCACGCCATGACATCAGCCACGCTGTCAGCGCCAACGCATAGTTTGATCAGGTGCAGACAAGGCAAGTTAGGGTCTGGCAAAATCAGACTCCGGATTTAACCCGAGCAATCTCACGGGCGCGTCGGCGTTTCAATTCGTCCCGAGCGCCGCGTTTAACCAGCACATAGAGAATGAAATAACACATGGCGGCGCCAATCGCCGGTATCCAAATCGGCAAATTATCCGCCAGATAGGCCAAAAGATCCGGACCGAGCCCGATCATATTAGCGAGATTTGGCCATTCCATCCCCATCAATAACGCCCCACTAATGAGTGTTTGGGCCAATGCCAATATTCCCGCCATGGCAACACCAACCGTGACCCCAATATCTTCCCGCTCTTCAGCCTTGGAGATGATGAGTTTTGATGGATCACCCGTTAAGGACTGGGCGGCAGCAAACAAAGCTCTATTGCGCCGCCCCATTTCTTCAGGAGAAATGTCCACCGCATTTTTCTCCGGCACATTGTCAAACTCGACCACCGGAGTTGCTTTCAACTCTGCTTCTGTAAGCATATAGCCATCGCATTCCGGGGCTGGCATGACGTCACTGGTGGGCACCACCACCGATGCATCGGTGGGCATTAAAAATAATGATTTCTCTGCCGCCCGTCGGCGCACCAACCCGTCCAATGTTACCAATTCGCCATCAATTTTAGCTTTGGTCCATTTTTCGATTGCTTCTGCCGCACCCAATTTGTCGCCAGCGTTTAATTTGCGCAACACGGTGGAGCGTTTGAAATTTTCTTCCCCAATATTGTAAATCAGAGAGATCAAGGCATCATGCTCGTTTTGATTCAACGGGGCACGGACATTTTCAGACAATATTTGTTCTAGCGGTTTGACATCTTCTTTGAGCAAACGCACCGCATCGCCTTCGGTCACACTCATGCCGTGGCGCGCGGTTGAGCGGTGCCCATAGCCTACCGCCCATTCCTCCGATGGCGTATATTGCGCCGTCATCCGAAGGCCCTCATACGCCTTGATTAAATTGAGACCGGTTTCCCCCGTCTTCATAGCTGGAAATCCCTCACCTTTACCCGAATACGCATCAACTCAATTACAGACTGGCCAAATGGCCGATCCAAACGACAGCGCCCCGACACAGCCCGAGTAAGGTCGCCCCTACCGCGCCGTGGTCCCATAAAGCTACCATAACCCAAATTTTAACGATTCCTAACCGATGCAGCCATTTTTTCGATAAAATTTGTCTCTGCCCCTATCCTGTTGCGTCGCAGCAACGTTTATCACCCCCCAAGAGATGAGCAAACCATGTCTCAGCCATTGCCCCGGTGAGGATCTAGAACGGTTGTGATTGCAATTAGCGGGTGTGGAATATGGTTAAAAATGTCCGAAAAATCAAAAAGATAGGCCCGTTAAGCATAAAAACCAGGTGACTTGGCACCAGTTTTGGATAATAATTCCTTAAGAAACGAATGGTTGCGCCTAATTGAGATTTTAGAAAGTCGAGAAAGGAGCTTCTCAGTCGTTTCAAGACCTAGCATGAGGTTGGTTGTCTTTGCCTTTTTGCTATCGTCTTTCCCTTAAGGGCCAATATATGGTGCCTTGGGGAGCCATGTTTGGGGATGGGTTTGGGACCTTGTCCGATAGCAACTCTGTGGGAGGGTTGCCACTATTCGGCGATTTCATCACCAGACAATTTTGAAAGCAACCTGTTGGGGCCGTTGCGGCGCTGTTGTTGGGTTGGCCATTTGGTTGGCTCTTCGGTTGGATTGTTGGGGCCCGTTAAGTCGGGATTGGGTTAAACGTTATGAACGGGATTACAAATATTATTGCTGCGTTGATTTTGGGCGGCGCAATCATCTGGGGTGTGCACACATATCAATCGGGTAAAAGCGCCGGCGAGGCAGACATCAGTGCCAAGCCGGGCATGAGTGCGGTCGAAATTGAAGCCTTTAAAGCGCAAACGCTGGCGCAAGTGCGCAGCGAGATGGAAAGTCAATGTGCCGCGCAAGTAGCCGCTGCGGCTTCTTCTTGTGATAGTGAGCGCCTCGGCGCCATTGATCTTGATCAGGGTATTTCTGCCGAAGAGACCGGCATGGGGGGGGCTGAAACCTATGAGGCCAACCCGCGAACCGCCGTGTTGGCCGCTGAGTATGGCGGGGATGAAAACGAACAGAACGAACAGGCAGATGAGAACATATTTGCCAATCAATCGGCCCCCATCGACAAGCCGGACAGCAAGAATTTTTATACGGAAGACCAGCCCATGCCTGCCGATAGCCCAACCGCCGGTCTGGTCGATAAGCCCGATAGCAAAAATTTCTTCACGGAAGAGCGCCGCACCGATGGCTCCAGCCCCACAGCCGGGTTGGTGGACAAGCCGGATGATGGCAAGTTTTTTACAGAAAACACCCCCATGCCTGAGCCGGGCCCCTGTCAGATTGATCCGGAGACTGGCATCGCTAGGCCCTTTATTGATCCGGTGACTGGGCTTGATTTATGCGTGACCACACAAACCCAAACGGCCACTTATGATTATCCGCCGGAAACACCGGACCCTTGTGTGCGCGCTGATGGCAACATCTATACAGGGCCAGGCACCGCTCAAGATCCTTACGCGCCGGGCGACCCTTGTGTTACCAAATGGCGTGAAGCGGAAGACCAGCCGCGCGAAGAAGAGCCGGAACAAACGGCAGAATTGCCCCCCTATATTCCGCCTCTGCCACCAGTTCCCGATGCGCCGATTGAAACCACCACACAAGTGACCAATTGGGTATCGCCCTATACCGATTATACTTTGCCGTGGATTACCGGGGGCTATCCCGGCCCGATGCCAACTGTTGGCGGGGGCTCGGATTATCGCCCGCAAATATGCTCTAAGAGCTGATCCGGATAGGGTATAAATTTCATCAATCAACATAAAGCCGTCTCGACCAGCCGTTGAGACAGCTTATGCTTGAATGAAGAACAGGGTTGCCAATCCGAGAAACGAGAAAAAACCAACCACATCGGTAACAGTGGTCACCAATACGGGTGACGAAACCGCCGGGTCCGCTCCGGCACGCACCAGCCCTAGCGGCACTAAAATACCCGCCAGACCCGCGCAGATCATATTGAACACCATGGCCGCCCCCAGCACCAATCCCAAGCGCATAGAAGCATCGCCATTGCCATCGCCAAGGGTAAAATAATACCAAAGCGCCGCCAAAGACCCCATCAGAACGGCAAAGGCCGCCCCATTCAATAGGGAAATTGTTACCTCACGACCAATCACCCGCCACGCATTGGCACCGGTAAGGTCTTTGGTGGCCAAATTACGCACCGCGATGGTCAAGGTCTGGGTGCCCGCATTGCCCCCCATAGAGGCAACGATGGGCATTAAAATTGCCACCGCCACCGCCTGTTCGATGGTGCCATTGAAAATCGCAATCACCAGAGAAGCCATGATAGCGGTGAACAAATTGACCCCAAGCCATGTAAACCGGGAACGGGTGGCGCGAAACAGATCCCCTGACAAACCATCTTCATTGGTATCAACCCCGGCCAAGGCCAGCATGTCTTCATGGGACTCTTCCTGAATGATCTCGACCACATCATCCACGGTTATCATGCCGACCAAACGATTGGATTTATCAACCACCGGCGCCGATATGAGATTATATTTTTCGAATAGATAGGCGACTTCTTCTTGGTCCATATCCACCGGAATGCGGAACAGTTTTTCGCTGCCCATAAGCTCCGACATTTTCTTGTCGCGGGGGGCTTTCAAAAAAAGCGATAAGGGAACTTCACCGATCACTTCAAAGTTTGGATCAACCACGAACACTTCGTAAAACACATCCGGTAAATCTTCGCTGGAGCGTAACCGGTCAATAATTTGCCCGACCGTCCAGAAAGGCGGCGCAGCGAAAAACTCCCGCTGCATAATCCGACCGGCCGTGTCCTCCTCAAAGCTCAGGGCTGCCTGTAACGCGATGCGATCTTCATGGGACATGCCGGCCAGCACTTCAGCGCGGTCAGCCTCGTTCATATCCTCCAGAACGAAGGCGGCATCATCCGTGTCCATTTCCGAGACCGCTTCGGCGAGCTGCTCCGGGGGCATTACTTCGATGACATCGTCACGGACATCTTCATCAAGCTCGGGCAAGGCATCGGCATCAAGGTCCCGCCCAAGCAATTGCACCAATTTCTGACGCGCCTCGCCATCGAGCTGCTCTAGCAAGTCGGCCATATCGGCTGGGTGGAGATTGGCACTCAGGGCCTCGACGCGCTCTTTGTCATTGGCCTCGACCGCCTCATCGACCTGACGGATAAATTCGCCGGTTAGGCTGGTGGCTGCCGGATCATGCTCAATGATGGGATCGTTTGGATTGTCTGTGCTATCAATCGGGGGGGTCTGAGGGGAGGTATTTTCATTCGGTTCGTAGCGAGACATGACCGTCCTCCCTTTTCAATAAGTTGCGTTGCAAAATGTGATTGTTTCGTAAAGCGGTTATGCCCTTGAAAATGCCCTGCCCTTGCGGTGGGTCCGTTCTGGTTACTTTGAAACGTAGCCCATGGCAAGGCGCACCAAATAAGCACTATCTTGGCAAAGAGAGCTATTGGCGCAGGTCAATGACCCCGCTGATGATAATGGCAATAATCACCCCTGAGATGATCGCGGCGATCCAGCTGGTGCGCAATGCTTTTTTCTTCATCTGCGGCTCGATGGGGGCCCCGGGATCGCTCCCTTCGGGCATATTGGCCTTATCCTCCCATTGGCTCCGAATATTCCACGGCAGCACCACGAAAAAGGTCGCCCACCAGACGAGCGTGTAAATAACCAAAGCACCGGTAATACTCATGGTTTAAATCCTGTTCACAAGAATGGCTATTTCGCAGCGCTTACCCCAAATCGGGTCCAATGCCTGACGAATAGCCCGGCGAAGAATTTTTGTCACTTCCTGATCATCGCCAGCGCGCCCTTTGGGCAGGCTCTCTAGCGCCATATCGACGGCTTGCTCTATGGGTTCGATCAAGTCTTGGCGCTGATTATCCTCTAATGGCACCCCTAACAGCGCCAACTCCGGTGGAGCCATCAGACGGTTTTTATGATCAAACACCACAGAAGAAAGGATGATACCGCCGAGATTTAATTTGCGCCGATCGCGCATAACGCCGGACCCTTCCGGCAAATGGATTTTACCATCAATATAAAGCCTACCGGCGGGCACTTCATCGATGATGGTCGCCGCACCCGGCGCAAGGCGCACCACATCACCATTGCGCACAGAAATAGACTCTTCAGCCCCCAATTCCAATGCGAAACGGCAATGTTCTTCGAGGTGACGTGCCTCTCCATGTACCGGTATTGCTATTTTCGGCCTTACCCATTGATACATTTGACGCAACTCATCCCGACAGGGGTGGCCGGAAACATGGACGAATTCGTCTTTTTCAGTAATTACCTTCACCCCCATATCGATGAGCTGGTTTTGTAAATCATAAATGGTGCGTTCATTACCGGGGATGATTTTAGAAGAAAAAATCACACTATCCCCCTCGCCTAAACTAATATGGCGGTGATCATCCCGAGCGATACGGGCAAGGGCGGCGCGTGGCTCACCTTGCGAGCCTGTGCAAAGAAACAGGATTTTCCTATCCGGTAGATGGGCAGCTTCTTCCAGATCAACAAAGACAATATGCTCCGGCAACAAGCCCACTTGCCGCGCCACTTCCATCATCCGCAACATTGAGCGCCCCATGAGACAGATCGCGCGATCATTCTTGGCCGCAGCGATGCAAATGGACACTAATCGCCCCACATTGGACGCGAAAGTTGTGACCGCAACCTTTCCTGATTGCTCGGCGATGAGGGTCACCAGATTTTCTTGCACCCGCATTTCTGAGCCTGATGTCCCAGCGGACAATACGTTGGTGCTATCGCACACCATCGCCAGCACCCCTTCTGCCCCCAACTGTTTCAGCGTGGCGGAATCGGTGAGCGGGCCGAGGGACGGATCAATATCAATTTTCCAATCACCCGTATGTAGCACCACCCCATGCTCTGTGCGGATGATGATGCCGTTTGGCTCCGGTATCGAATGCGTTAGCGTAACATATTCAAAATCAAACCGACCAAGCTGAAAGCGGGCCTCCATCGGGATAATATTTAAAGGTGGATTCAAAATGCCCTGTTCTTCAAACTTTCGCCGCACCAACTCGGCCGTAAAGGCGGTAGCATAGATCGGGCAGTTCAGCCGTGGCCATAAATGAGCAACCGCGCCGATATGATCTTCATGGGCATGGGTCAACAACAAAGCCAGTAGGCTTTTGTCCCCCACGGCCTCGTCGACAATATAGGCAGGATCCGGGCAAATTAAATCCACGCCGGGAGAGCGAGAATCTCCGAAGGTTACCCCGCAATCAATCATAACCCATTGGCGATCTTCCGCCGGACCGACGGCGAACAGATTCATGTTCATGCCAATTTCGCCAGATCCGCCCAGCGGCAAGAATAATAGTTCGGATTTATGTTTCATCTAATATCCTCACACCGCTTATCGCCCGTGAACCAGCGCCAAGCACGTCTCATCTATTTACAATCAGTCTTTACGGCGAATACGATTATGGATTTCCACCAAACCGCGAATGGTGAGGTCGGGGTCGAAATGGTCAATAGCATCTGTCGCCCCATCAAATAGCGAGGCAATACCCCCCGTGGCAATGGTCGTCATTGATTTACCATAATGATTTTTGATACGCGCAACCAGACCTTCTATAAGACCGATATAGCCCCAAAATACACCGGATTGCATAGCGCTGACCGTATCCGTGCCAATTATCTGGTCCGGGCGTTCAATGGCGATACGCGGCAAGCGGGCGGCTGCATTGTGCAAGGCTTGCACCGAAAGATTGACCCCTGGCGCGATGATACCGCCCTCAAAGCCGCCATCCGCGCCGATAATATCAAAAGTAGTAGCGGTACCGCTATCCACCACAATCAATGGGCCTTTATATTTTATGTGGGCGCCTACGGCATTGACCAAACGGTCAGCGCCAGCCTCTGACGGCTTCGGCAAGCGAACTTCGACACCGGGAATATTGTCTGCATCAACGATAAAAGGTTCGGTGTTGAAATGGCGGCGCGATAGGTTGCGCAAGTGGAAGATCGATTGGGGCACCACGGATGAAATAATACATTGATTGATCGCACCCATGTCCAATCCGGCCAGATTCATTAGCTGGTGCAACCACACCGCATATTCATCCGCTGTGCGACCGATACGGGTTTCCGCACGCCACTGGCCTCGGGGTGTCGCCCCCTCGAACAGGGCGAAGACAATATTGGTATTGCCGACATCAATGGCAATAAGCATGGGGAGACGTCCTTCTGATGACCTTAAGTGGCTCACTTATAGGCCGAAACCCCCCTTGAAGGATAGAGGGGCAAACGACGCTATAGGAGGAAGCGTTAATCTTGAGGCTTTTTGGGTTCGGTCGGAACGCTGACCTCTCCGGCGAAAATCTCGCGCGCCCCCTCTTTGGTTGCCAATAATATCGAACCCTTTTCCCCGAGCCCAGCAAAGGTGCCCGAGAGAATATTATTGCCATTTCTAACCTCAAGAGGACTATCCAATGCGGGGCCTCTAGCGAGCCATTTTTCGCGCAACGCAGGAAACCCTTGTTGGCGATAGGTCTTTAGGACATTCTCGATCATTTGGTCGATCAGACACAGAAAAAGCTGCGG
>JALWRV010000455.1 GCA_027080545.1 Parvularculaceae bacterium | reverse complement strand
TTGATGATCGCACCGGAAGATCGGTTCCAAGGGGCTGCTGCGCGCATGATGTATGTGCATGTACCAGCCGCATGGATGTCTATGGCAACCTATGGGTTGATGGCGATTGCCAGCCTGATCGGATATATCTGGCGCCATCAGCTGGCTGACTTTGCCGCTCGCGAAGCCGCCCCTATGGGACTTGTGTTTACCCTATTAGCCCTGTTGACCGGGAGCCTATGGGGCAAAACCACATGGGGCGTTTGGTGGGACTGGGATGCGCGCATGACCTCCATGCTGGTCTTGGCCTTCATCTATGCAGGCTATATCACCCTGTGGCGGGTCATTGACAATGAGGCGCAAGCCGCGCGACTGGCCGCCATTTTATGTATGATCGGGGCGATTAACATACCTATCATCAAATTCTCTGTGGATTTTTGGGAAACCCTGCATCAAAAATCCAGCATCATCCGCGACGGAGGCCCGGCCATGCCGGCCTCAATGTATATGCCTCTATTGCTCATGGCGCTGGGATATAGTTTTTTGTTTGGCGCTTTACTAATCATGCGTTTGCAAACGGTCATCTGGCATAAACGCCACCAGCCGGTGCGCCCTGCGTCGAGACCTGTGTCCGTCACCGCCACACCACAGAGCCTATCGGACAAAAATAGCGAGGCAAAATCCCTTGATCAATGATCTCATTCAAAATGTCGATCCGACCCCCTATATTGCAGCAAGCTGGATTGTTTCCGCGTTGGCACTTGGGGGGATGGTGTTTTGGGTGTGGCAGCAATGGGCCGCGGCACGCAAAATTAAATAAAGACCAGAAAAGACAAGGTTTTCAAGTGAGTGATATGAATAACAACCCTCAAGACAGCCCTGCCGCGCCGACGCCCAAAAAAGGTGTGTTCAAACGGCGCCGCCAGCGGCGTTTGGTGATGGTGCTGATCGCCCTGCCGTCTTTGTTGATTGCCGCAGCGATTACCGCAAAAGCCTTGAAAAGCACGGCCGTTTATTTCTATCCCCCTGCCGAATTGCCAAGCCCCGAAATACTCAATGGGCGTGAGGTCCGTCTTGGGGGGATGGTGGTTGAAGGGTCATTGCGCCAAGGGGAAAATGCCAAAGTCATGTTCGCCATCACCGATTTTGAAAAAACCGTCGAGGTCGAATATCACGATTTATTGCCGCCTTTGTTCCGCGATGGCCAAGGGGTTATTGTGCAAGGCACGCTCAGCCCCGATGGACATTTTATCGCCAGTGAGGTCATGGCCAAGCATGATGAAAACTATATGCCACCGGAAGTGGCCGACAGCTTGAAACAACCATCGCCTGACCCGACTGAATAATCAGGCGAGCCGCTCAGCCATTTACCCAACCGAAAGGCGGATAATATGCGCTCTATCCTGTTTCGTATTTGCTATTGGGTTTTTTCAATATTTTTTGGCATTACCAGCCTGCCGCTTTTGCTGATACCTTGGCGCAAACCCTTGATGCTATGGATTCTGCTCTATACCCGCGTCATGACATGGTGCATGCATTATATTGCTGGCATTAAAATCAGCGTCACCGGGCATGAACATCTACCAGACGGCCCTTGCATCATCGCCGCGAAACATCAAAGTTGGGGGGATGGGTTTGTGATGTTTTCGCAATTTTATGATCTTGCCTTCGTAACCGGAAATCATCTGGAAAAATTCCCGTTGCTGGGTGGCATTTTACACAAGATGGGGGCTATCGTGGTGGATAATTGCGGCGGTGCCAAATCGCGCTCGGCTTTGATGTCTGACGCCATGATCAAGGCCCGCAAAGAGGGGCGGCGTATTCTCATCTATCCGGAAGGCCATCTCTCAGCCATTGGCGAACGCCATCGCTATCGCAAAGGGGTTTGGCATATGTATCGCCAGTTTGATTGTCCGGTGATACCGGTAGCGACAAATCTCGGCCTGTTCTGGCCTCAACAAAGTACAAAGCTAAACCCCGGCCATGCCAAAATTGAATTTCTTGAGTCCATAGCCCCTGGCCTCGACAAGCAGGACTTTATGGAACGGCTGGAACATGTGATCGAAACCCGTTCGCTGTCTTTATTGCCGAAAGAAATACGCCCGGCAGAAGCGCTGTTGCGACGCGATTAGCCTATTTGATTGTTCCGTGGTTAACTGCCAACCCACGAGCAAAGAGAGGGGATGCGCATGGCGGAGCAAAAAACACGCTTGCCGATGATATTTCAACGGCGCTTTGCGCCCATGTGGACCAGCTTCACCCTAGGGGTTTTTACCGATAATTGTTTGAAACAGGCTTTGATTATCGGGCTGACCTATCAACTTATTTCCCTTCCCGGATTTGTGTCGATCTTGCCCGGTGTTCAAAGCGCACCGGATATTGTGCCCTATGCGGGGGCCTTATTTGCCTTAGCCATGGTCTTGTTTTCTCCCATCGCGGGACAATTTGCCGATAAATATCAACCGGCTCAAATGTTCTGGGTGACAAAAATATCCGAGCTGATTTTGGTCTCCATTGCGGCCTTCGGTTTTGTCACCGGCAACGGGATTATCCTATTATTGATGTTGTTTATGATGGGGGTGCAATCCGCCTTTTTCTCTCCCGTGCGCATATCGGCCATGCCAAAATATTTGCACGCGGAAGAGTTGGTGCGGGGCAATGCGGTTTTTAATGGCGGATTATTTGTATCCAATTCCCTTGCCTATGCGGTGGGCGGCGCACTCATCCAAATCAATCACGGGGCGAGCCTCATCGCCCTTATCCTCATCACAGCGGCGCTTATCGGCATGGTGGCGGTGAGCTTCATCCCCAATCGCCCAGCAGACCAGCCTACCCTGTCTATTGATTATAATATTTTTCGACAATATGGACGTATGATCCGCTATATTGCCGCTGAACCCCCTGTGGTGCGCCCGCTGTTAGGGGCCGCGATGTTTTTCTTTTTCGCGGCGGCGGTTACCGTCACCGTACCTTATTTTGCCCGCGATGTGCTTCATGGGGATGGGCAAGTGGCCACTGCCATTATGATTTGTTTCATGGTGGGATCCTTAATGGGGGCCGCTATGGCGGCGTCTCTGGCCAAGGGCAAGTCGGGGCTTAATTTTTCAGCTATATCCCTACTCTTATCTATCCTATCGACCCTCGCAGTTGTGCTGATTGCCGAACTGTCGTCGCGCACCGCGCCAGAAAACCTCTATACAATCAGTGAATTTATGGGATCCGCCTATGGAATCGCGGTGTTTATTGCTTTTACTTTTTCATCCGCTTTTACCGCCATGTATATCGTGCCCCTGCAAGCGGCGATACAACGGCGCGTTTTGCCAACGCATCGGGCACGGATTATGGCCGCCGGCAATGTCTTAAACGCAGCCGCAGCGTTTATCGGGGCAATGCTGGTATTGCTGGTTACCGCCAATATTGTGCCGCCCCATATTTTATTCGTCGCCATTAGCGGGCTTCAATTTCTGGTATTTGTCTACATGATGAAACGCAAACGCGCCGTGCCTGAGGGGCTTTTTGATGAAATGCTCACAGAACCGGACGGCACAAAAAAACGAGCCGCATAAGCGGCCCGTTAATTTGTATTGATCCATGGGGAAATTATTTTTTTGCCGCATCCTCTCGCGTATCATTCCAATAGGACACGCATGGAATACGGCTTTTATCGCAGCGATCTGCATATTTCTCTGCAATTTCCCGCACCTCGTCCATTAGCCCCGCTTGCAAGGTAATTGGCTTCAAGCCAAGGCCAATAAGATTGGCATTTTCCACATGCAGCTCATTTTCATCTGCCTCATTACGTGGATTAGGAATATTCTCAATTTTGGCATTGGTCATATCGGCAACCATTTTCGCCAAATCACGCACCCGGTGGGTTTCGGTCATCTGGTTGTGAATATGCACCCGCTCACCGCGTTGTGGGGGATTGTTAATGGCAAGCTCGATACAGCGCACCGTATCTTGAATATGGATAAAGGCGCGGGTTTGCCCCCCCGTACCATGAACCGTCAACGGATAGCCGACCGCAGCCTGCATCAAAAAGCGGTTCAGCACCGTGCCATAGTCGCCATCATAATCAAAACGGTTGATCAGGCGCTCATCTTTTTTGGTATCTTCTGTTTGCGTGCCCCAAACGATGCCCTGATGCAGGTCTGTAATCTGTAAGCCATCATTTTTGTTATAGAAGGCGAATAGCAACTGATCTTGGGTTTTGGTCATGTGATAGATGGAACCGGGATTGGCCGGATAGAGAATTTCTTGACGAATTTCCTTACCCTCATCGGTCTCGACTTTTACTTCCAGATAGCCCTCAGGAATTTTCATGCCCGCCGTGCCATAGCCATAGACACCCATGGTGCCGAGATGAACCATATGCGGTTTCGGGCCTTTGTCATATTCGACAATCGCGGCCAATACGTTGGAGGTGGCATTGATATTATTATCCACCGTATAGCGCTTGTGCCACGATGATTTCATAGAATAGGGGGCGGCGCGCTGTTCAGCAAAGTGGACGATGGCATCTGGTTTGAAATTTTCCATCAAATATAAAAGCCGCATATAGTTGCGGGAAAGATCACAGTTTTCAAACTGGATTTTGTTGCCGCTAACCTCTTCCCAAGCCTTGAGGCGCACCGACATGGGGGCAATCGGGGTGAGGCTGTCTACCTCTAGCTCCACATCTATTTTCCGACGCGAGAGGTTGTCCAGGATCATAATGTCATGGCCCTGCTGCGATAGGTGCAGCGCTGTTGGCCAACCGCAAAATCCATCGCCACCCAAAATCATAATTTTCATTGCTTATCTCCCGTCGGCGACGCCGCACTATCAGATGTTCGCCCAGCAGCCCATAACTGCCAGTTTAACCATTCGGCTTGAGCCATTTTGCTCTCCTAATCATGCCTATGGGGATTATGCAAGCAAGAAGTTCGGTGCCATAAACGGGCTGAGCTTTCTCGCACTGGCCTCGAAATTGCAAGTTTAAGATGTATTATCGAGGTTCGATACGGCCATTAGCATAAAATCGCTAGATTGGTGGCTGGGTCATTGAGTAAATGGCGTTATGATATGAAAATGATGGTGGCAGACATAAAGGGAACCGAGATCAAGGGATGACGACCATTGTCGGTATAATCAGCCTGTTGGCTCTGGTTGTTGGGGCTTTTTTGGCCCTTGCAAGCCTACGCGGGCGTCCCGCCGTGGGACAGCTCGGCGATGAGACACCTGACGAATCGGTCGGTTTCGGTGCCATTGAGCAACAAGGCAATTTCAACCCCGCCCGCTCTTTATTCATTTTCGGGCCAGAGAAAAATGACCCCGAATGTACCCAACAAAGAAGGGTGATAAAGCCATTATTGGCAACCATGCTTGAGCGCCATATCGCCATTGTCGAAATCTATGGCGACCGCGCGCCATCACGCAATGGGCAGGTGGTGGACTGGCTGGACACAGAAATATTGCGCCAAACCCTGAATGCGCAAGTGGGCTTCCATCTAATCTATGTGAATGAAAGCGGGCGCGCCTCATTCCACTCGATCGATATATTGAGCCAACCCGCCATCGCCCTTCTATTGGACCTGCCCCAAACCGAGCAAAACCCAACATCCTTTCTCGACAATTTAGCCAATAGCGGATCATTAACCGATAGCGGAGCGGAGGCGCCCCCATCCGTGGCCGAGAATGTGCTTGATGCCCCCAAACCAACGGATGAGCGGGCTTGGGAAGAAAACGAACATAGCAGCGCAACCATGGAGGGGCTAGCAGACGGAGCCGACCAAGCGGTTGATCCTATAAATGATGAAGCCCCCCCCCTATCCGATGAGGAAAGCGGTTGGGAACCATGGGTTGAAGGTGATGGTGAAAGCGATGACCCTGAGGCGGCCCCAGAGTCGGCGGAAGAGGCCCCTTGGGTGAACGAAGAGCGGACTTTTGTTCTCCATGAAAGGCAACAAATGCGTATCGCCGACGACACTATCTCGAGTGATTCACATAGATCCCCCCATGAGGAGGAGGAAGCATCAGAAACATCGCCAATGGAAGGGCTACCCAATACCCAAAAAAAGGACCGCATCTTCGCCCCTCTTGCTTCTGAAAATACAGATACAAGCACCAATGCGGAAGAGCGCAAAGCCCCAGACCCGATCGCCCGAGCGGTTAAGAAGAGATTTCAACCATAAATTTTGTGCCGAGTGGCACGGAAAGGCCAAATAGGCCTCCCTCACAACCCTCGATCAGCTCATCTTAGTAGGCGTTTTTGGGGAAAATAACCGCCCATATGGTCATCATCAGAATACGTAAATCAAACCAGAGTGACCAATGTTCGATATAGTTTAAATCGAACCGTACTCGGGTGGCCATCATGACAGTTTCAGACGTTTCACCCCGCAAGCCATTGACCTGCGCCCAGCCTGTAATGCCCGGCTTGACCCGGTGACGGCCTGCATAATCTGCAATAACTTTCGCATATTGCTCATTATGAGCAATAGCGTGGGGACGTGGCCCCACCAGAGACATATCGCCCTTTAACACATTGAACAGCTGGGGCAGCTCATCCAGACTATATTTGCGTAAAAAAGCGCCGACCCTGGTAACGCGATCATCATTTTTCGTGGCTTGGCGCACATCATCCCCATCTTCAGCCACGCGCATGGTACGAAATTTATAAATATTGAAGGCTTCATGCCCAAAACCATGACGGCGCTGGGTGAACAGGACCGGACCCGCGCCTTCAAGACGAATGGCTAGGGCAATCAGCGCCATGAGAGGGGACAGTAAGGCGATGAACAGGAAGGACAAAACCCGGTCCTCAACCGCTTTTAATATACCCCCCCACCCCTCTAAAGGACGACGGTGAATTTTCAAAACCGGTACGCCCGCAAGTTTAGAAACCTGGCCGTGGGATTTGTTCAACCACAACATATCCGGGCAGACGACAATATTGGCTGGTAAAACCGCCAAACGATGAAACACGCTTTCGATGCGATTGTCCGCTGCCCAAGGCAAGCAGATCACCACATCATCAACCTCACCCGAGCTAGCCATTTCGATGAGTTGATCAATATCCCCTTCGATATAATCTTCCAACCCCATAAGTTCACGGCTTTCACGAAGCTGTTCTGCGCGTTCATCAAACACCCCCACAAGAGAGATGCCTTTACCATGTTCGTTGAGACGCTCGACGAATTTTTCAGCAATGCTGGTCGCCCCCACAACCGCCACACGGCGGCTCAACGCGCCATCAAATTGAAGCGCGGAAGATAAAATATGGGCAATCAGCATGCGGCTGGCGAGTAATAAAATTGTCGAAAGCGTCGCCCAAATGACAAACCAGCGAAATGATAGACTCTCGTCAATATCCATCAACAAGGCACCGATTAACATTGATGCCAAAACCAACCCCCAGCGCCAGACCAAACCCCGCAAAGCCCGCCAAGGCGATAAGAGGCGATCAAACGTTTGATATCCTCCTTGGATGAAAAACTCTGTGGCTCCGATGCCCCCAAGAATAGAGATTGATAGATAGCGAATAAAATGGGCCTGTTCGCCACTTATAATGACCGCGAGCAAAGACGCTGCGGCGATAATGGCAATATTGATAATCGCGGCCAATTCCACAAAAAAATCGCGCGAACGGCCCGAACGCGAGCGCCGCCCCATATGCGATTTATTTTGTGTTGCCAATACTGATTCGATTTTGCCCATAGAGCCTATAACCTCACTGACGGGCTTTTTATCACAAGGCTCATAAGTTTTCGTAAAACCCCATGGTTAACGAGAAATGAATAAACCCCGGTAGACCAAGGGACATACTGTGTTCGGTGGCGGGCTTAACCTGACACTAACCTTAAAAAGGCATGCTGCATCTTAAATGTTCCCTCGCGAGAAAGTTGCAAACCTTGCTATTTAATTCGGCTGTTTTTCTGATTTTCTTTGCGCTGCTGCTGCTTGTCTATTGGCGGCTGGCAGCCCATTACCGTGCCCAAAATGTGCTCCTATTGTTGGGGTCCTGGTTTTTTTATGGCTGGTGGGATGAACGATTTCTCTTATTGATTGGTCTATCGACTTTGGTCGATTTTTTAGCCGGCCTTGGTGCATCGGGTGCAAGGCCCAGCGATGCGATTAAGAAAAAGGCGCTTGGCTGGTTTATTCTACTCGGTGTCATCGTCACACTGGTAGCCCCTGCACATAATTGGATGTTCGCGCCCATAAGTATGGGATTGGCGGGGCTGGTCTATTTCATCGCTCAACGGATTGATTATCTCTCAGGACCGATACGGCGAAAAAGCTGGTTGATTTTCTCGCTGGTGACCAATCTTGGATTGCTCGCAACATTTAAATATTTTGGCTTTTTTACCGACTCCTTTGCCGACGCCATGGCGGTTTTTGGTTTGCAGATAAATGCCCCCCTATTACACATTATTTTACCTGTGGGTATTTCATTTTATACTTTTCAAACTCTTTCCTACACTATCGATATTTATCGCAAGCAGATGCAGCCCACAGAACGGTTTGTGGACTTTGCTGCCTATGTCGCCTTTTTTCCGCAATTGGTCGCCGGGCCCATTGAGCGGGCAAAAAAATTGCTGCCACAATTTCAAACCCCACGCCAATGGCGGGTGGATCAGTTTCAGTCTGGCGCTCTATTATTTGTGTGGGGGCTTTATAAAAAGCTCGTCATTGCGGATAATTTAGCCCCCATTGTGGATATGGCCTTTTCGGATGTTGCCTACACGGAACCCACCTTAATGGTGGTAGGCATTGTCGCCTTTGCGTTTCAAATATATGGCGATTTTTCCGGCTATTCCGACATGGCACGAGGGTTGGCCCGAATGCTGGGCTTCGAGTTAATGTTAAATTTCAACCTGCCCTATTTTTCGCGCACCCCATCCGAATTTTGGCGTCGCTGGCATATTTCATTATCAACATGGCTGAAAGATTATCTCTATATTCCACTGGGCGGCAATCAAAAAGGTCGATTGAAAACCTATCGCAACTTAATGTTGACCATGGTGCTGGGGGGGCTGTGGCACGGAGCGGCGTGGACCTTTATCGCATGGGGGGCCTTTCAAGGAGGCATATTGACCCTCTATCGTTTAGCCCATATTGATCGGCTTATCTTTTCTCAAAATTTGCGCGGAATGCGCCGTCGACTGATCCATATTTTTGCATGGGGTCTCATGAGCTATCTCACCCTCATCGGGTGGACCTTTTTCCGGGCTGACACGATTGGCCATGCGTTTCACGCTATCGCTCTGTTTAACAGCGCGATCCTTTCTGGCGAAATTTTTATTCAATTACCGCAATTGGAAAGCGCGGCCAGCCTTGTCCTTTATATCAGCCCCTTATTGTTGGTGCAGCTGGTGCAATATTACCGGCAAGAGCTCGAGCTGTTGTGGAAAGGGTTTACCGCCCCCTCCATCGCCATCCGCTTTGTCACCCTTAATCTGTTGTTCTTTGTTGTCTGTGCCCTGGTCTTTTTATCCGCCGAGGCAGGGCAAGCCTTCATCTATTTTGATTTTTGAGAAAATTCCATGAAAGCAGGTATAAAAATAATTCTTATGGTTGGGCTGGTCGCTTATGGCGCCCTGTTCGCGGAAATATTTTTGCGCCTGTTTTCCCCGCAACCCATTATGCCACGCCATGTGATTGCTTCAGATTATGGCGTGCGCATGAACGAGCCTGGCACCACCTATTGGCAAAAGACCGCTGAGACGAGAGCCTCTATTCACATCAACCCTTTGGGGTTGCGGGGCCCCGATGAACAAAAGCGCGAAAAAACGCCAAATGTAGCGCGCATTGCCCTGTTTGGAGACAGCTATTTTCTCGGCTATGAGAGCGCTTTTGAGGAAAGTTTTGCCGCTCAGTTGGAAGCCATTCTTCAGGCCCGCCAGTGCCGGGTAGAGGTTTATAATTTTG
>JALWRV010000454.1 GCA_027080545.1 Parvularculaceae bacterium | reverse complement strand
GTGCAAACCGTGGCCACCGGGCGCCTGTTTAAGCAAGGCATCTTGGTGAAAAGCGGGGATGCCCTAGAGCGTTTGGCAAAGGCGAGTTTGTTTGCGTTTGATAAAACGGGCACTGTAACCTTGGGCCAAATGATATGGACCAATCGAGATGAATTCTCGGATGTTGAACAGGAAAAAATTGCGGCCTTGGCCCGGGCCAGCCGCCATCCTATTGCCAGAGCCATTGTCCAGATTGCGGGCGCTGGGCCCATAGCCGAAAAAGTAACGGAAATTGCAGGTCAAGGGGTGCGCGGCGAGGTCAAGAATGATCCCATCATCATGGGGCGAGCGGATTTTGTTGGCGTTACCGACCAGTCGGAGGCAGCGCAATCCCTGTCTTATGTGCGCATTGGCGAGGCTCCAGCAAAAGCCTTGTTGTTTGAAGATCAAATGCGCCCTGACGTGGCGGAAATCATGACAGAGCTACAGGCCATGGGTAAAAAAATTATGCTGCTCTCTGGCGATCGCACCCCAGTGGTGCGCAAGGTGGCAGAGGCGGCAGGCATTGATTTATGGTTTGCCGAGCTAACCCCTGAAGATAAAATCACCCATATTGATAAGGCGCGGGCGGCTGGGGAAGTGGTAGCGCTGGTGGGCGATGGTCTCAATGATACCCCGGCACTGGCGCATGCCAATGTAGCCCTGTCACCCGGCACGGCGGCACAAGCAGCGCAATCGGCAGCAGACTTTGTTTTCCAAGGACAAAAATTAGCCCCGGTTGTTAAGGCCTATCGCGTGGCCCGGGCAGCGCGGACACGGATTTTGGAAAATTTTTCCTTTGCGGCGCTGTATAATGTTATCGCAGCCCCTCTGGCGATGGCTGGTTTTGTGACGCCGCTCATTGCCGCTTTGGCCATGTCCGGTTCATCCCTTATTGTCACCTTGAACGCCTTGCGCATAAGGGTTCAAAAATAATAAACGCCACCGAAGGGAGGCGAAAATATGAATGGTTTATTGTTGCTTATACCTGTAGCGCTGTTTTTGGGCCTGCTTGGCGTGGCCGCCTTTATGTGGACCCTCAATAATGGCCAATATGATGATCTCGAAGGGGCAGCCCAACGCATCCTGCTTGATGATGATTTAGAGATGTCCCCGGAAAAAGACGGGCAAGACTAGTGCCTAGTCGCGTTTTTGCGCACCAAGCAGATCATCATAAGCATGCCAAGTGGCATGCCCCAATAGAGGAAACACGACCACAAGTCCGATAAAGGCTGTGATCGTACCAACCGCGATTAGCATGGCGATAATCCATGCCCAGCATAATAGGGGTTTGGGGTTTTTCATCACCACTTGAACTGAGCGGACCACCGCTTCCATGGCGTCCATATTGCGGTCAAGTAAGAGCGGCACGGACAGGGCGGTCATGGCAAAAATGGTTAGAGCGATACCGCCGCCAATGACCGTCCCGATTACCATCATTGCCAGCCCTTGAGGGGTGCCCAAAAGAAATTGCGAAAAATCATTTAAGGGTAGATAGGTGCTGGATACAAAAAGCGCGTATAGCATAATAGCGATACGTGACCAGACCAGAAAAGCAAAAAGCAATACAAAGCCGATATAGAGAAGATGGATTGGTGAGGCGGCTTTTACAAAAATAATATTATTGAGGCGCACCGGCAGATCAAACTGCATACGGCGGCTCATTTCATAAAGCCCGACCGCCATCATGGGGCCAACCAGCGCAAAGCCGCCAATAGCAATGGGAATGGTAGAGGATAGCCCAGCCTGCCAAAGCCCATAGGTGATGGCACCACCAACCAACACAAACACTAATCCGTAGCCAAGGCTTAAGGTCGGATGACGCCATAAATCTTTCCAGCCTAGTTCTAGCCAATACCACGCCCGGTCCCGGGGCACATCTTGGGGGATTACGATGTCACTGGTCGAGGTGGCGTTTGCGCTGCTCATAGTTTCCTCTTTTGGTAATTGTTTTTCTGCTAATATCTAAACCGATTACAGGAAATTTGTCCAATCAAGCGGCAAAACCCACTATAATTTGGCGCCCATGCGATAGGTTGGCGCAAAAGAAAGGCGCACATGGGTAACGGTTCTGGTGCGGTCCCATGTCAGGCGCTCGGTGATGAACAGAGCGGCCCCTTTAGCGCAGTTTAGCCATTTAGCTTCGCTCGCGCTGGCATTGGCCGCGCTCCAGTCAATTTGGCCATGGGTGAAGGGGGCCTCAGATAGCAGCCATTCATTGGCTGAAATAGCGTTGAAATCCGCCGTCGCCCCATGAGGAACGGTTTCCAGATTGATCCAGCGATCTTCCAACACAAAGGGTTGACCATCGGCAAAATGCAAGGCGCGCACTTTGCGCAATAATTTAAGGTTCGCTTGCCCCATCATTTTTGTGATGGCGGCGCTGGGGCGGCGCTTGGGGCTGGGCAAGAGGCGATAATGATAGGTTTTCCCTTGAGCTTCTATCTCTTCACGAATAATCGGAATAGTGACGACAGCCCGGGCT
>JALWRV010000453.1 GCA_027080545.1 Parvularculaceae bacterium | reverse complement strand
CAAGGTACAAGATGTTCGCAAAGAGAATGTACATTTGTTCGATATTGTTGAAGAAATTGATGATGCGCTGGGGCCGAGCTTGCGTGAAGCGCCAACCATTCGATTGCATAATGAGATTGACCCGGATTTAACGCTCAATGTTGATCGGCTGCATTTTTTTCGAGCCCTTTCCAATCTGGTGCGTAATGCGGCGGATGCATTGCGCGGGGCTGAAAAGTCGGATGGCTCAATTCACATTCGCGCCAGCCATGGCCCTGAAGATGTCGAAATAAGGATTGTGGATAATGGGCCTGGCTTGCCGGAAGAAGCACAGGCTCACCTTTTTCAACCCTTTAAAGGCTCTGCCCGTCTTGGCGGTTCGGGGTTGGGGTTGGCCATTGCTTATGAGAGCATCGCGGCCCATGGGGGGACGCTACTGCTTGAAAAAACCGACGAAAAGGGCACGATCTTTCTTATCCGCCTACCAGAATAAGCATCCTAATCTGTTTTTTGGGTAACGATAATGGCGGTGCCGGGTTTGCGTCTATCGGCGCCGCTCTGCCAACCCTTTTCTGTTTTGACAAAACCATAAACCCCGCTGGTCATTTCTCTGAAAATAATTTCGTGCCCCATCTGACGAAGCTGGTTTGCGCTTTCTTGGGAAAAAACATTTTCTTCAACTAGGGCTGTTCCATAGGGTGCGCCAATATTGGCCATATCGATAGCGCTTTGCAGGTCCATGTTCCAATCCACAACACCAATCAGCGTTTTGGCCACATAGGTGATAATGCGTGATCCCCCCGGAGATCCGAACGCCATCACTGGTTCGCCGGTTTCGTTAAAGACAATGATTGGTGACATGGAAGAGCGGGGGCGTTTTCCCGGTGCCACGGCATTGGCCACTTTATGGCCATCGCGCATGGGCAAGAAGGAAAAATCAGTGAGTTGATTATTGAGAATAAAGCCAGAGGCCATGGCATGAGAACCGAAAAGATCCTCTACGGTGGTGGTCATGGAAACAATCATGCCATCAGCATCAATGATGCTCATATGGCTCGTCGAGACGGCTTCTGGTGAGCGATCCGCTGCAAAACGCGGGAGGTCTTGGCCTAGCTCCGCCCGAAAATCACCGGGCTGAGGCGAGGGAATAGCTTTGCTCGGGTCGATGAGGGTCGCACGCTCTCCCAAATAATCACGATCAAGCAGGCCATTTATTATTTCCGGAGCGCCTAGATTGCCTAATTGCATATAGTCGGGATCTGCAAGATAGAGGGCCCTATCTGCATAGGCGAGGCGCACCGCTTCCAAATATAAATGCCATGCTTCAACTGAATTTGGCTCTGCCTGTGCAAAATCTGTTTGTTCGAGCAGCCCCAAAATTTGCAGCAATGTGACCGCGCCGGAAGAGGGGGGGCCCATGGAGCAGACCTTGTAGTTGCGATAAGGGCGGCAAACGGGATCGCGTTCAACCGGCTGATAGTTGGCAAGGTCTTCCATGGTCATGGTTGGTTCGCCGGTAATTTGGTTGACCTTGTCGACAATGCTCTGGCCGATTTCCCCACTGAGAAGCCCATGGCGCGGATCAGCGGCCAAGGCATCAAGGGTTTTTACATAGGCGGGATTTTTCAAAACACTCCCCGGGGCTCTCGGATTGCCAGCCTCATCGAAAAAATAGGCGGCGGCGTCCGGGTCGACCTTGTCCAAAAGATTATATCGGGGGATCAACATGGACATGCGTTCATTGACGATGAACCCCTCATCAGCCAGCTTGCGGGCAGGGGCGAGCAAAGTGCCCCACTCTTTTGATCCATATTGGGCGTGAACCTCCGCTAACATGGCGATGGCGCTGGGGACGCCAACGGATTTGCCACTGATAACCGCCTGACGAAAAGGCATTGGCGTTCCATCATCGTTTAAGAACATGTCTGGGGTGGCAGAAGCAGGGGCCGTTTCGCGCCCATCAAAAGAATGGATCTCGCCGGTTTTGGGGTCGTAGAGCATCATAAAAGCGCCGCCGCCGAGGCCGGAAGATTGTGGCTCCACCAGCCCTAATACGGCTTGTACCGCTATCGCTGCATCAACCGCATTGCCGCCATTGGCGAGTATTTCTAGGCCAGCATTGGTGGCATCCGGGTGGGCGCTCGCAACCGCATAGATTGTTGGATTGTCAGCAATGCTTGTTTCTTGCGGCTTGTCCTCATTGGTGCAAGCGGCAAGGCCAAAGCTGGCAATCATCAGGGTCGCGAAGGCAAGGGGTGAACGGCGCATCATGGCTAATACTTTCTGAAACTTGTGAGATATGAGTAATTGAGGCGAGGGCGAGTTTATGCCAGCTTGCCCATAAGCGCAAACCGCCCTGCCAGTGACAAGGATGTCTTTCAAATGGATAAATCGCTGCCTTTCCTTTCAACCAGACCCGGCCCGCAAAATGCCATTACCGATGTGGACGGTATTTTGGTCGGGCACGCGGCGGATTCAAAGGTGCGCACAGGGGTAAGCGTGATCATGCCGGAAAGCCCTTGCGTGTGTGGGGT
>JALWRV010000452.1 GCA_027080545.1 Parvularculaceae bacterium | reverse complement strand
AATCCGCCCCATAGGCTTCTGCAAACAAGCTTTGCAAGGCATCTTGTATGACCGTCCGGTCCAGAGAAAAGCGCTGTAAAATAATTTTGCGGTGGGCGCTGGAGAGAAACCAGAACATCACAAACCCATGTTCGGGCCGCAATTCCGCCCGCTGGATCAGCGCTTCGCGCAGGCAGGTCTCATCCTTGGCCCAACTGACCAAACGCACCAGCGTTGGCTCTGTCAACAAAACCTCTTTATTGCGCAGGAGACGTTGGAAAATAGGCAATTCATCATGGGCCGCAATCGCTTCGGCGGCGGCAGAGGTTAAATCATCCCGATCTGCCACCATCAACCGATGTTCAGGGCTGATTTCCCCCGCTTCCATCAAAATTGTTTCCGGTATGGGCAATTTGCTTTTCAAAATGGCTTCGGCAATATTCGCCGACTGCATGGCGAGAAACCGTATCATCGGCAACGGCAAATCCGCCACCCGGGCCAACCGGTTGGCCACTTCTTGGATCACGTCCATATCCATGCCGGCGATGGTGGTCATCAACAAATCGGTGGTGAAGGCCCGCTCGTTCCAGCCCAGCCGGTCGGCCGGCAAGGCAAGAATATCCGCAAGTTTGCGCACCAATTTGCGGCGCGTTACCGCAGCACTGGGCATGGCCGTTACTTCGTCCAGCAAATCTGTCGGGGACAGGCCTGCATTGTCTGCCAGATCGTCCACATGATGCTCGTGATTGTCAGGGTTTAAAGCGCTTTGACTCATATTTCCGGTCCCGATGGTTTGGCCCAGTTTAGTCCACTATCGTTAATGGCTCGTTTCCAGCCCCCGCTTCAGGCAAACATTTTAACGGCGCCTAGGCGATGCACTTGTCTCGCAAATTACCCCTTATCTTCAGTGTGTTAGTTGCATTTTGGCAAATTTATCAGCCTATGGTTGAAGCCCGGAAGTTAAGATTAACATTTGCCAAAAGCGCCTCTGCAGCCATAATCAAGGTGAATTCACCAAGGAGCCTTTGTCTCATGTTTTCTGACCCCTCGTCCCCGGTGCCTCTTTGTGCGCCCTATTCGCGTCCTTTCATAAAACGCACGCACAGGCGGCGCCTGCCTTTGATGATCATCACGGGTGCGTTGGCGCTGAGCCTTGGGGCTTGTGCCTCCTATGACCCGGAAGCGGTGCAACAAAGTGGCTGGTATGGCAAAGGCTATAATGATGGGTGCGCCAGCGCTGTTGAGGCCGATAAAAGTTTTTCCGCCAAGCAAACTAAGGATGAAGATTTGTTTGATCGCGATGAAGGCTATCGCAGCGGTTGGCGGCAAGGCTATATGCAATGTCGTAAAAATGATCCGCTTGATGATAGTCAGGCCCTTGGGCGCAGCGACGAATTTTGATCGACCCTAGGCTCCAGCCCCCAAGGGCCACAATGGGCAATATTATTCTTAAATTTAAAACCACATTTTAAAAAACCCGCATCGCCTATTGGCCATGCGGGTCTTTTTTTAAAACAAGGCTTGGTTAGGCCTTATTGCGTATCTGCCTCGCGGAGCATTTCGCGACATTCGGAAAGGCGGGTTGAATCGATAGCGCCGCCCAATTCCGCTGTTCTGACCAGTTCGCGACAACGTTCAAGCGCTTTCTCGGCCGCTTGCCGTGCGATTTGGCGTTCTTGCTCTTGAATCGCAATAATGGTTTTGATGACATTATCAATATAATTGATCCATTCATTGGCCCGCTTGCGCGACGCGCTATATTTAGCCGCATTGCGAAACGCATCCCGAGCTTTTTTCAATTGATCAACATCGTCAGAATTGATCGAATAAAGGGCTGTACCGATGAGGAGCCAACTATCGCCGGTTTTCTTGGCATCCAACCCCTTGCTAATACCAGAGCGTAGCATTTTAATCGACTCAGCCCACTGCTCATCAGCCAACAAGGATTGGCCGAGGCGGTAATAATATTTACCGTTCGGTGATTTTTGCGCCAACTCTCGTAAAATTTTGATTGCCTTTTTGTGCTCGCGCGATTGCGACCAAAGCTGCGCTAACAATTCAAGATTAGGAATGGTGCGTTCAAACTTGCCCGCAGCCATTTCTTTTTCCAACAATTTGGCGCCGCGATAAGGCGTGTCGAGAAAATTATAATATTGAATCAAGGTGCGGATCTGGTTCTTCTCGGTGATGAGGCCAGCACGATAGGCGGACTCAAGAACCGCCGCCGCTTCCTTATCTTTGCCATCACTTTGATAAACTTGCGCCAACTGGCTCCAATAGGCTGAGCTATCCGGCCAGAAATTGATCATTTTTACCAACAGGCTCGCCCGCACGGTCGCCGTGCTTTCACCAATATTGGCATAGATAGCGTTCAACAATTCATAATAGCCTTTTTTCGGACTTTCCAATTTCGATACGGCGCGCTCCATGGGACGGCGGGCTTCACGATAGCGATCAAGCTGATAATAGGCAGCCGCCAGAATATAATAGGTATTAGCCGACACCGGTTGAGCGTTAGCCTCAGCCCAGCGTATA
>JALWRV010000451.1 GCA_027080545.1 Parvularculaceae bacterium | reverse complement strand
CACCCTTCACCCTCACCTCGGTGCGTTCGGAAGGTCAGTTTAATTCCATCATCTATGAAGAGCATGATCTTTATCGCAATATCGATCAGCGATGGAGTGTGATGATGAACGAGCAGGACATCGCCGAGCAGGGGTTACAGGTCGGTGATCTGATTGATCTCTATTCCGCCCATGGTCACATGAAACAGGTTAAGCTGTTTGCTGGCGACCTGCCCCCCGGCAATCTCATGGCCTATTATCCAGAAGCCAACTGTCTGACCGGCCCAATCCGGGACCCTCGTAGCCATACCCCCTCCTATAAATCGACCCCGGTGTGGGTGCAGGATAAAGCCTCCCCTGATAACCGATAACCTATTGATATTATTTATATTTACTAAAACATCACAGCCCTATCTTATGGGGTTGAAAGCCCTTGCTGTTCTGTCCATTTAATGATATAAGCATATCTTTATATGTTGATATTCTTTTCGATCCAGCTTTCTGCGCAAACGGCCCACAATGACCCAACAAACACCCAACCAACCAAAAATCTCTTTTGAGTTCTTCCCGCCCAAGACTGAAAAAATGTCGTTGCAATTGTGGGACACGATTAAACGGTTAGAGCCGGTACAGCCGCATTTTGTTTCCGTGACCTATGGCGCGGGCGGTACCACCCGTGAGTTTACCCATCAGACCGTGCGCCGTATTGTCAAAGAAACTTCGCTAACACCGGCTGCCCATCTTACATGCGTCAATGCCAGCCGGGATGAAGTACACCAAGTGGCTGAAGAATATTGGGCGGCGGGTGTCCAACATATTGTGGCCTTGCGCGGAGACCCGCCTGAAGGCATGGGCAAAACTTTTGCCCCTCACCCCCAAGGGTATAAAAATGCATTGGAACTGGTTGAGGGGTTGCGCGCTCATCGGCCGGAATGGGGCAAATGTTTTGAAGTCTCGGTAGCGTGCTATCCGGAACCGCACCCGGAAAGCCGTGGCTGGGAATCCGATTTGGCGCTATTAAAAGCCAAACAAGATGCCGGGGCCGACCGGGCCATTACTCAATTTTTCTTTGAGCCTGAGACTTTTCTGCGATTTCGGGAAAAGGCCGTTGCAGCGGGTGTAACTATGCCACTAGTGCCGGGATTGATGTTGCAATCTAATTTTACGGGCTTACAGCGTATTGCGCAACAATGCCATATTAGCGTTCCTGATTGGCTGGGAAGCCTTTATGAAGGGCTTAATGATGATCCCCAGACCCGCGATATGATCACCGCCAATGTGGCAGCTGAGCTGTCGCAGAAACTGGCTTCAGAAGGGGTTGATCAGTTTCATTTCTATACGCTGAATAAAGCGGCGCTGGCTCTTTCAACCTGTCGCCTTTTGGGCTTGCGCCCCTCCCCCAAAGCCATTGCTGCTTAGGAAGAAAAACCATGAACCGGTCTGAACGTTTGCAGGCGCTGGAGTGCGCCGCCGCCGAGCGCATCCTCATTCTCGATGGCGCAATGGGCACGCAGATTCAAAATCTAGACCTTGATGAGGCGGATTATCGGGGTGATCGTTTTGCTGACTGGCCACACACTTTAAAAGGCAATAATGATCTGCTGAGCCTAACACGCCCAACCGACATTAAAAATATTCACCGCGCCTATATTGAGGCCGGTGCAGACCTGATCGAGAGCAACAGCTTTAACGCCACCGCCATCGCCATGGCCGATTATGGTATGGAAAGCTTGGCACCTGAGATTGCCGGTGCTTCAGCGCGTATCGCCCGAGAAGCCGCCGACGACGCCGAAACCGCCCTTCAGCGCCCCATTGGCGTATTGGGCGCCATTGGCCCCACCAATAAAACCTTATCCCTGTCACCCGATGTCAACAATCCCGGCTTTCGCGAAGTGACCTTCGATATGGTGCGTGACGCCTATTATGATCAGGCCAAAGCCATGGCTGATCATGTGGATTTTTTTCTCATCGAAACTATTTTTGATACGCTGAATGCCAAAGCGGCAATCAAAGCCTTGTTGGATTTGCGCGACGAATTAAATTGTCATATTCCCATCATTATTTCCGGCACCATTACCGATGCTTCTGGCCGCACCCTGTCTGGTCAGACCGCCGCCGCCTTTTATCATTCGGTGCACCATGCCAACCCTTGGGCAATTGGTTTAAACTGTGCTTTGGGCGCAGAAATGATGCGCCCCTATATTGCAGAACTGCAACGCATATCTACCAGTAAAATAATTGCCTATCCCAATGCCGGGCTGCCCAATGAATTTGGTGAATATGATGAGAGCCCAGAACAGACCGCAACAGCCCTTGGGGAATGGGCGGCCAGCAGTCTCGTCAATATTATTGGCGGCTGTTGTGGCACCACCCCCGCCCATATTCGGGCCATTGCCGAGGCCGTCCATGGGGCGGCCCCCGCCAAACCACCCACGCCTAAACCAGCCCTACACCTTTCCGGTCTTGAGCCTTTTTGTTTAGGAGCGACCCCATGAGTGTCGCCACCGCCAGCTTCGTCAATATTGGCGAGCGCACCAATGTTACCGGCTCAGCCAAGTTTCGCAAACTCATCGCTGCGGAAGATTATGAAGGCGCGCTCGCTGTTGCCCGCCAGCAGGTGGAAAATGGCGCGCAAATTATCGATGTCAATATGGATGAGGGCATGCTTGATGGGGTGGCCGCCATCACGCGTTTCTTGAATCTCATCGCCGCCGAACCCGATATTGCCCGCGTGCCGATCATGATTGACAGTTCCAAATGGGAAGTCATTGAAGCGGGGTTGAAATGTGTTCAAGGCCGCCCCGTGGTAAATTCTATCTCTCTCAAAGAGGGAGAAGAAATATTTCTCGACCATGCGCGAACATGCCAACATTATGGGGCGGCTATTGTGGTCATGGCCTTTGATGAAGAGGGGCAAGCCGATAGCAAAGAACGAAAAGTTGAAATTTGCCAACGGGCTTATGAATTACTCACCAAAAAGCTCGATTTTAACCCCCAGGATATTATCTTCGATCCTAATATTTTTGCCGTCGCCACAGGCATAGAAGAACATAATAATTATGCCGTGGATTTTATTGAAGCAACCCGTGAGATTCGCGCTAGCTGCCCGGGGGTGCATATTTCCGGTGGACTTTCAAATGTCTCCTTTTCCTTTCGAGGCAATGAGAAAGTGCGCCGTGCCATGCATAGCGTGTTTCTTTATCATGCCATTAAGGCGGGCATGGATATGGGGATCGTTAACGCCGGTCAGCTTGATATTTATGATCAAATAGAGCCGGAACTGCGCGAAGCGGTGGAAGATGTTATCCTCAATCGCCATGACGAGGCGACCGAGCGCTTGATTAGCCTGGCAGAGAAATGGCGCGGGTCTAAATCAACCGCTCAAAAACAGGATTTAACGTGGCGCCAGCAAGCCGTGGCCAAACGGTTAGAGCATGCCTTGGTCCATGGCATTACCGACTATATTGAACAAGACACTGAAGAGGCCCGCTTGTCCGCCAAGCGCCCTCTTGATGTGATTGAAGGACCGCTGATGGCGGGGATGAATGTGGTGGGGGACCTCTTTGGCGCGGGTAAAATGTTCCTACCGCAAGTGGTCAAATCTGCCCGCGTGATGAAGGCCGCAGTGGCCCATCTGCACCCCTTTTTGGAAGCAGAAAAACGAGCCAATAAAGAACAGGATAAAAGTGCTGGTAAAATTGTCATGGCCACCGTTAAAGGTGATGTCCATGATATTGGCAAAAATATTGTCGGGGTCGTTCTTGCGTGTAATGGCTACGAGATCGTTGACCTTGGCGTGATGGTGCCAACACAGACAATTCTCGATAAGGCCCGTGAAACCAAGGCCGATATGATCGGCCTATCGGGTTTGATAACGCCCAGTCTTGATGAAATGGTCTATGTGGCCAAGGAAATGCAGCGCCAAGGCCTGACCCAACCCTTGCTCATTGGCGGGGCCACCACATCGCCAGCCCATACGGCGGTAAAGATTGATCCGGTGCGGGATAATGGTCCGGTGGTGCATGTGAAAGATGCCAGCCGTGCTGTCGGCGTCGTTAGCACGCTTTTGTCTGATGAAGAGCGCCCCCTATTGGTTGAAACCACCCGCAGCCAATATCAACGGATGCGCGATGTTCGTGCCAATAAAAAACCGACCCCGCGTCTGAGTTTAGAACAAGCCCGCGCAGCCGCTCATAAATTAACCAGCGCCCCAATCGCCGCCCCTTCTTTTACCGGTCATAAAATATTACCCCCCATTGATTTGGCCGCCCTTGCGCAAATCATCGACTGGACCCCCTATTTTGCCAGTTGGAATTTAATTGGCCGTTACCCCAATATTTTAGAAGACGACAAGGTGGGCAAGGCGGCGCGTGAATTATGGACCGATACCCAAACCATGCTGCAACAAATTATTGGGCAGAATTGGTTCGCCCCCAAAGCCGTGATTGGCTTTTGGCCTGCCAATCGGGTTGGCGATGACATTCATCTTGAAAATGGTGCTGTTTTTCACACCTTGCGCCAACAAATAAAGAAACAAAACGGCTTGCCCAATTTTGCCCTTGCCGATTTTATTGCCGAACAGGATGACCATCTCGGCGGTTTTGTGGTGACCAGCGGCGATGGGGTAGAGGATCGCGCGGATAGGTTTGCGCACAAGGGAGATGATTATAGCGCTATTATGGTCAAGGCATTAGCGGACCGATTTGCTGAAGCCATGGCTGAATATGTTCATCAACAAGTGCGCACCTACTATTGGGGCTATGCAAAAGACGAAGCGCTCGCGCTAAGCGATCTTATTGCAGAAAACTATCAGGGCATACGCCCAGCGCCAGGCTATCCGTGTCAACCTGATCATACGGAAAAACAAACCCTGTTTCGTCTCTTAGAGGCTGAGAAAAATATTGATGTTCACCTAACATCCAGTTTTGCCATGCAGCCCGCATCCAGCGTCTCCGGTCTTTATTTCGCCCATAAAGACAGCACCTATTTTTCTGTTGGTCGTATCGAAAAAGATCAGGTGGCTGATTATGCGGCCCGTAAGGGGTGGGAGATGCGGGAGGCTGAGCGCTGGCTTGGGCCCATACTCAACTATGACCCGCAAGATTGAGCTATAAAATAGCCGGTAAGTTCAAACCATTTTCACGGGCGCAATCGAGGGCAATTTCATAACCCGCATCCGCATGGCGCATCACCCCGCTGGCTGGGTCATTCCATAGTACCCGCGCCAAGCGTTCATCGGTCTCAGTGCTGCCATCGCAGCAAATGACCATGCCTGCATGTTGTGAAAAACCCATACCAACCCCGCCGCCATGATGAAGCGACACCCAAGTTGCACCGCTCGCCGTATTCAACAGCGCGTTCAACAAGGGCCAATCCGACACCGCATCAGAGCCGTCCTTCATGGATTCGGTCTCGCGATTGGGTGATGCCACCGATCCGCTGTCCAGATGGTCGCGCCCGATCACCACCGGGGCGGATAGTTCGCCATTGCGCACCATTTCATTAAAAGCCAAACCCAATTTATGCCGTTGACCCAACCCGACCCAGCAAATACGCGCTGGCAATCCCTGAAAGGCAATGCGTTCTCGGGCCATGTCCAACCAATTATGCAAATGAGGATCGTCGATCAGCTCTTTAACCTTGGCATCGGTTTTGTAAATATCCTCCGGATCTCCGGAAAGAGCACACCAACGAAACGGGCCAATGCCGCGACAAAAGAGTGGCCGAATATAGGCCGGAACAAAGCCCGGAAAGGCGAAAGCATTTTCAAGCCCCTCTTCTTTCGCGACTTGACGAATATTATTCCCATAGTCGAGAGTGGGTATGCCACGGTTCCAAAATGCCACCATCGCCGCCACGTGAATTTTCATGGAGGCGCGGGCAGCCTTTTCCACCGCTGCCGGATCGCTTTCCTGTTTTGCCTGCCATTCACCGATGCTCCACCCTTGGGGTAAATAGCCATGTACCGGATCGTGAGCGCTGGTTTGATCCGTAACCATATCGGGGCGCACCTTGCGCTTGACCAGTTCAGGAAAAATATCCGCTGCATTAGCGATAAGCGCCACGGACTTTGCCTCTCCGGCTTTGGTCCAGCGATCAATCATCGCCAGTGCCTCATCAAGCGAATGGGTTTTCGCATCCACATAACGGGTGCGCAATCGAAAATCCGCCCGTGTTTCATCACATTCTACCGCCAGACAGCAAGCCCCTGCCATCACCGCCGCCAGAGGTTGCGCTCCCCCCATGCCCCCAAGCCCGGCTGTTAATATCCAGCGGCCTTTGAGATTACCCTCATAATGTTGGCGACCCGCTTCCATAAAGGTTTCGTAGGTGCCCTGAACAATGCCTTGGGTGCCGATATAGATCCATGACCCCGCCGTCATTTGCCCATACATGGCAAGGCCCTTGCGATCCAACGCATTGAAATGTTCCCATGTGGCCCAATGGGGCACGAGATTTGAATTGGCTATCAACACGCGGGGCGCGTGGCGGTGGGTGCGAAAAACACCGACGGGCTTGCCCGATTGCACCAACAGGGTTTCATCATCTTCCAGCATACGCAGGCTTTCGACAATTTTATCAAAGTCCTGCCATGTGCGCGCGGCCCGACCAATACCCCCATATACCACCAATTCATGAGGGTTTTCCGCTACATCCGGGTGCAGATTATTCATAATCATGCGCATGGGAGCTTCTGTGGCCCAACTTTTGGCGGTGATTTCAGTACCGGTTGGCGGGAAAATATCCCGTTTATTATGGCGTGGATTATTCATTATGTTCCTTCACTTCCCATAAGGTCTCATTTAAGCGGTGCAATAAAGATTGAAGCCGTGTGCGTAAATTCTTGGCTCCCTCATGGTTAAAGTCCCATGGTTCTTGTTCCTGTTTCAAATAGGTTCGTTGTGCGATTTCCAATTGTATAGCGTGAACAGCCTTTTCCGGTTGACCGTAATGGCGCGTGGTCCAGCCCCCTTTAAAACGACCATTGACCACATGGCTAAAACCTGACTGCGCGCAGATTGTTTCTGCTGCTTTTTGCAAACGCGGGTCACAAGAACGGCCATTATGGGTGCCGATATTTAAATCCGGCAAGCGCCCCTCAAATAAAAAGGGCAGTTGTGAGCGAATGGAATGACAATCAAACAGCAAGACAATACCGTGGCGTCGTCTTACCCGCTCAATCTGTGCTTTAAGCGCCCGGTGATAGGGTTGATGAAAATGATGGAGGCGAAAAACCTTGTCTATATCATCTGGTGGTTCATGCCAGATCGTGTCACCGTTAAAATCCACAAGTGGCACAAGGCCCGTACTATTTTGGCCGGGGTAAAGCGCTTCATCGTCAGCGGCGCGATTGGGATCAATAACATAACGGTGGAAGCACGCCTGCACCCGCGTATAATCATTGCCCAGACCTTCATATAAGAGGTCCACATGCCAATCCGTATCCGCTAATTTTTGGCCACGCTGATTGAGGCGTCGAAAAATATCATCCGGCACATGGGTGCCTGAATGAGGCATGGCGAGAATGATCGGCCCCTCGCCCTGTTCAACGCGCACCGATTCAGCCATGGCTCATGTCTCCTACTTGCGTCGCAAAACGCCCTTCCATGACCATGCGACTGGCTTGTTCGATATCTGTGGCGAGAAAACGATCTTCTACCAACGGTGCTATGTGCGTGCGTAATAGGTCGATGACCTGTTGTAAGCGCGGGCTGGTTTTCAACGGGGCGCGTAACTCTACCCCCTGAGCGGCACATAATATTTCAATTGCCAAAATGGTTGAGAGATTTTTATTCATACGCCTTAAGCGCCATGCTGCATGAGCTGCCATGGAGACGTGGTCTTCCTGATTGGCGGAGGTGGGGGTACTGTCCGTGGTGCATGGGTTTGCCAGATGCTTATTCTCGCTCATCAAAGCAGCACTGGTCACCTCGGCAATCATCATGCCGGAATTCAACCCCGGTTTGGGGGTCAAGAAGGGGGGCAACCCAAAACTCAAGGCCGGATCAACCATCATCGCCACGCGTCTTTGAGCGATGGCCCCTATTTCGCTAATCGCCATGGCGATTTGGTCGGCAGCAAAGCCCACCGGTTCTGCATGAAAATTCCCACCTGATATGATGCGCCCATCTTCCACCAGCACTAAGGGGTTGTCTGTTACCGCATTGGCCTCTCGTTGCAACACTTGCCCGGCCATTGAAAGCAGATCGAAACACGCCCCCAACACTTGTGGATTGCAGCGAATACAATAGGGGTCTTGCACACGCTCATCATTTTCACGATGGCTGTCGCGTATGGGTGAGCCCTCAAGCAGAGCGCGGCTAAGGGTTGCTACTTCAATTTGCCCTTTAGCCCCGCGCAGTTCATGGATGCGTGGATGCAACGGGGCGGTCGAGCCCATAATTGCATCGGTGGTAAGCGCCGCTCCGACAATCGCCGTCAGACCATTGCGGCGCGCTTGCCAATAGGCGGTAAGCGCACAGGCTGTGGAAAATTGTGTGCCATTGATCAGCGCCAATCCTTCCTTAGCCCCCAGAGATAAGGGCGTAAGGCCCGCCTTTTGGAGAGCCTCGTTGGCTGCCATGCGCTCGCCTTGATAAAGGGCTTGTCCCGCACCCATGATTGCGGCCGCCATATGTGCCAAGGGGGCGAGATCACCCGAAGCGCCGACCGAGCCTTGCACCGGCACGATGGGTAAGACCCCTTTGGCGATCATCGCCTCCATCATTTCCAACAAGCCCCAAGAAACGCCGGAAGCCCCCCGCCCTAAAGAAAGCAGCTTTAGCACCATCATCAATCTTGTGGTTGCTGGATCAAGGGCCTCGCCTACGCCGCAACAATGGGAAAGAATAAGGTTATGCTGTAATTGTGCCGTGTCTTTTGGGGCAATTTTAACGCTCGCCAATTTACCAAAGCCAGTATTGATGCCATATATGGCTGCTTCTCCGGCAGCCGCATCCCGCACCATTTGCGCGGACATCTCGACGCTGGCTCGGGCGGATGCATCAAGACTTACTGGGGCTTCGTCCCCATAGAGCTTTTCCAATTGATCAAGCTCGACCGCCCCCGGGGTTAAAATATGGATCAAGGCGCACCTCCGAAAATTCTCCTATGGAGTGGATTAAAACCGAAGCGATAGGCAAGTTCCGCAGGGTGATCGACATTCCAAAGCGCCAGATCCGCCCGCAATCCAACCTTTATCTGCCCCCTATCCGACAAACCCAAAGCGCGCGCCGCATGACGCGTTACTCCCGCCAAGGCCTCTTCCGGGGTTAAACCAAACAAAACGCAGCCCATATTCATGGCCAAAAGGAGCGAATTCATCGGTGATGAGCCGGGGTTACAATCGGTCGCAAGCGCCATCGGTATCTGCGCTTTCCGCAACCCCTCAATCGGCGGCGCTTGTGTTTCACCCAAGGCATAAAAAGCCCCCGGTAATAAGACCGCCACGCTTTTCGCCTGTGCCAATTTTTCAATGTCGGCTTGCGTTAAATATTCCAAATGCTCCACTGACATTGCCTTGAACCGTGCTGCCAGCGCAGCCCCGCCCATGGCGCTTAATTGCTCACTATGCAATTTGACGGGCAGACCAAGGTCCTGCGCTGCCCTGAATACAGTTTCGATCTGAGCCGGCGTGAAGCCGATGGTTTCGCAAAACCCATCTACCGCATCGACCAAACCTTGTTCATGGGCTTTATGTAAACAAGGCACCACCATTTCGGTGATATAGTCTTCAGAACGGCCCTGATAGTCCGGTGGCAGGGCATGGGCCGCGAGATAGGTTTTTTGTATATTCAGCGGTCGCTTGTGAGAAATTTTCTCGGCGACCCGCAGCATTTTTAATTCTGTTTCACACTCAAGACCATAGCCTGATTTTATTTCCAGCGTGGTGACCCCTTCTTGGATTAACCCATCCACCCGAACCAAGCTCTGTTGCAGCAGCGCGTCTTCGCTTAATGCGCGCGTATCACGCACCGTCGATAGGATGCCCCCACCGGCTTTGGCGATTTCTTCATAGCTCGCCCCGTTAAGACGTTGCTCAAACTCC
>JALWRV010000450.1 GCA_027080545.1 Parvularculaceae bacterium | reverse complement strand
TCATAAACCGCTTCGAACTGATCGCCGGCAAAAATTTCTCGCTGAAAGTCAATGTCATAAAGAAATAGATTGGCCAGCTTGGCGGTAGCCTCTGTGGGCATGCCGGCTTTTTTGGCGCTCCAGAACAGGTTGTCCTTGATAACACCGGAAAGGGCAATATAGCGTTTTTCCATGGGGGCAGTGATTTTGACCGCGTGGAAATCGCTACCCCGGCGGGTAAGTCGAATGGTGGTAAGTTTGTCAGCGCGATAATCGACGCCCGTTAAAACCTGTTCGGTTTTGCCGTTACGGGCGGCTAGTTGAAACGGGGTTAGGTTTTTTTCCTGAAAAGTCAGCTCAAATATTGCCCCCGGTTTGAGGGCGCGCAAACGGGTTTGCGTGCCCAGAGCTGCGATGGCAATTTCAGCTTGCTCTGGTACTACATTGGCGCGGGCCAAGAGGTCGGAGAAACTTTCCCCCGACTTTAAAATCCAAATATTTTCCTTAACCGCTGCTTGATCCAGATGTTGTGTATCGGTGGGGGCAATGAGAGTTGAATCAAATAAAGGTCTTCCGGTAAAATCTTCCGGCAGGGCAAAAGCAACCTGTTGGTTGGGGGCGATGAAGGGTTTGTTTTTGTCGATCGATTTTGCGAGCCGCAGGGGACGATGCTCGGTTTCTGGCTCGGCTTGGTCTTCCTCTCCCTCTTCCTCGTCAAGGGTGAAAATGATCGGCTGCTTTAGGACGTCGGGCAGGGTTGCCAGCTCCTTGCGGTCAATATCAGGCGGTGTTGCAAGCGCCGATGCGGCCATTTTTATCGGTTCTGCCCGAGCGGCAGGTTTGGCGCGCTCGACAGAATTGATAATCTGGGTGGATATTTCCGCACCGGATATAGGCGAAGCCAAGCCACCAATCGCCATAACCGAAATGGCGGCGACCAGAAACCCCAAGGAAACAATCGCCAAGACATCATAATTGTCGAGGCGGTTTTTCACCTTGTCATTATGGATAGGATTAACCAACTTCACCCAAATCCCCAACACGCACGGCCCCAACTGGCCAGACTCGCTATTTTACCTTTCAATAACCATACCAACCATCCCGTCAGGCCAGACTTAATCGCCTGAAATACGGGAAAATTTCCCCAAATGGCACGGCCAATCTCTCTCATAGGGCCGGGGCCTGTCAAATGACCTTTATGTTGGAAACGCTGATTTGCCCATTTTACGGCGAATCATCCGATTTAGAGAGCTGAATTAACAAAAGGACCACCGGAATGCTCGATTCTATCACCCTGTCGTCGCTTCTCGCCTCGCGTCTATGCCACGATCTCATCAACCCGGTGGGGGCCTGCGGTTCCGGGTTGGAGATTATGGAGGCCGAAGATAGCCCTGAAATGCGGGTGGAGGCGATGCAGCTGATCAATAATTCAAACCGCAAAGCCCTCAACATGCTGGAATTTTCACGTATGGCCTTTGGGGCAAGCGGGGCCTATGGGGAGGAATTGGACCTTGAAGAGGTAAAAAAGCTGGTAGTCGGCGTCTATGACCATGTGCGGGCGGAGCTGAAATGGGAAATCACCCCCGGCCGCATGGCCAAACCAACCGTGCGCATATTAATGAATTTGGCGCTGTTAATATCTGATTGTGTGCCGCGGCGTGAATCTCAGGTAACTATTAGCCAAAGCTCTGACCGTATTCGGCTCACAGGCAATGGCCCCAAGGCAAAGCTGAAGGAACCGTTGATAAATGCCTTGGCCGGGGTCGAAGAGGGCTTGGAGCCAAAGCTGACCCCAGCCTATCTGGCATGGCTCATCGCATCACGCTCCGGCCACCGTATTGAGCCTTCAGCGGTCAATGATGAACAAATTATTATCGACATAATCTTGCCCGGAGAACCACGCGTGGGCCAACCGGATTAACCAGCCTTTAGCCTTTTCCCGCTAAAGTTGTCACCAGATTTGCCGCGAGGATTAACCTTGCCCTGTCATATCCGGAGATAAGAATGGCCAAATGCCTAATCGTGGAAGATTCGGAAGTAATCCGACTTGTAGCGCGTCATATTTTTGAGGAATTGGGCCATGAAGCCCTTGAGGCGGGAACCGCTGAAGAAGGTATTTTAATGTGCCGTGATGAAAATGTAGATTGCGTCTTTCTGGACTGGGATATGCCTCAGCTTGATGCTTTGGATTTCTTGCAAGGGGTTATCAAAGAAGAAAATTTCACAGGTGAAATTGTCCTATGCGCAACGGAAAATGAGCCCAAGCAATTTGCTTTGGCGCGCGCGGCGGGGGCGCGTTACCATTTGCTGAAGCCGTTCGATCCGCCATCGGTTCGCGCGGTGCTGATGCAAGTGGGGATTGGTTTAGAAGAAGAGCAGAACCAAAGCCCAGACGCTGTGGTAGAAGCCTAAAATAACCTCACAATCTTTAAACTAAAAAACCCCGCTCGATTGAGCGGGGTTTGTTTTCAAGGCTAGGGCTTGTTTTTAAGAAGCCACAGAGATTTGTTCTTTTTGTTCGACCGGCTCGCGCAGCACATAAC
>JALWRV010000449.1 GCA_027080545.1 Parvularculaceae bacterium | reverse complement strand
CCTGACGATCTTGTTGCTGATCTTCGGCATCTTCAAGGTCTTTGATTGTTTGCTCAAGCTCAGCCGCAAGCTGGGATTCCAACTCTTCGGCCTTGCGCAAAATTTCCCGGTCATCAACGGGGATTTGGTAATAGTCGGAATGAATTTCGCTAAAGGCGAGAAAGCCGTGACGATTACCGCCATATTCCACAAAAGCGGCTTGCAGCGAGGGCTCGATCCGCGTGACGCGGGCGAGATAGATATTGCCTCTTAATGGTTTTCTGGATTGGGATTCAAAATCAAAATCTTCAACACGGCCTTTGTTGACAACCGTCACCCGTGTTTCTTCCGGGTGGCTGGCGTCGATAAGCATTTTCTTGGTCATATAATTGGTCTCCGCACCGAACGGGGCCGGTGCTGTATAGTGGCCATGGGGACCGGCTCGGTAGAGCGTGCAGAAGCGGGGATATGCGAAGATTGGCGCATGAGCGGCCATATCTTTCGCTTCGTCCCGTCTGCGGGCTGAAATCTACGTGGTGAGCGGTGAACGCCATGGCGGGTTCCTGATAAGCATTCGCTCTGCCTTAGGGCAAAAGCGGGGTTGATTCGCGATGCGCTAGGCCTTGGGCCTGCCATCGAGATGGTTATTGGATGGGGCAAATCCCCTCCAAGCCCCTGAAATAGCGAAATAAATTCAGCTACGTGATCGGCGGGGCCGGCGATCCTATCCTCATGAACAAGCCGCCAGGCACCAATTGCACTGGCAGGGCAAATTCAGGAAATTCTCTCATCCGCTCAATCTAGCTGATTCTCGCCGCCTCCGGCGCCACAGATCCAGAAATGAATCGGATATCTCGGTCGAGATTGCCCTAAGGGGCGGCAAAGCACAACTAACTTTTGCGAGAAGTTTGGGGCCGACCACGCTTGGCAAAGCGAAAAATGGGTAAATTGGGGGCTTTGTGACGTCATCTCAGCCTCCTATATGCCCTTATAGGTGTGAATATTTGTTAAACGGCCATTAACCTTGTTGTTGATAGGAACGAGTCTCGACATAAGGGCTTGGATGGCTGACAATAGGGGGTATCTAGCCAATAGTTCTGAGGAATTGGCGCGTGCTCATGAGTGACTATTTTTCCGATATAATCTGGCGTTTGCAGGTGTGGGGCGATCGAAATCGCCACTGGCTGCAGGGTGTGGGCTTGGCCAGCTTAGTTGGTTTGGTGGCCATCAGCCTATTGTCGGTGGCGCTCGCTCGTGGCGGTCTGGCTGAGATTTCCAATATACGGTTCGGGGTCAACAAGCAGGGCATTACCCGTATCGTTGTCGATATGAGCGATAATGCAGCCTACCGGGTGATTACCAAGGATGAGGGCAGGTTCGGAGCGCTACAAATAGACATCGCCGCCAAGGCGGTAACCATCCCTACCGCGATGATGGTCGGCACGGAAATTATCGGCACCGGCCACGGGGTGGGGCGCGCGGATGCTTTTAGCTACAAGTTGCTCGGTGGTCAGGATGCGCGTATCCAGATTGACCAAAGCTTGAATGATTATGCGGTGCCAACAGCGGTCTTCTTGCTCAAACCCAGAGGAAATATTGATCATTATCGTTTGGTCATAGACCTCAAACCCACTGATATTATTGGTTTTCAGGCTAGTCTCGACAAGCCGTTTGGCACCTTGCCACCGATCTCGACCAGCCGAGGGGTAGACATGGCTACGCGTATAGGCCCCCCCGTGACAGCGAAGACTAGCTCGTCCACACCAAACCCGTCTTTGGCTCAAAGCGATGGCCGCGAAGCCCCCTTCGCCACCGCTGACAATATTACACCGGAGGCCCCTCTTACCGATAATGGCGCGATTAAGACCAACTCGGTTCTTTCTTATCCCCCTGCCAAGGATGCTCCCATTCCCCGCTTGAAGCCCGCTTTTGTGGCTTCGGCCCGCTATACCATTGTCATTGATCCGGGCCATGGTGGGCGAGACCCGGGGGCGGTTGGTCCACAAGGCATTTTTGAAAAAAATGTCACTCTGACATCGGCCAAGGAATTGAAAAAAATATTGGAAGGGCGCGGATATTATGTGATCCTCACCCGTTCTGACGACCAATATCTCGACCGGGACAAGAAAAAAGACCTAGAAAAGCGTATCGCCTTGGCGCGGGAGTCACGGGGAGATTTATTCTTGTCCCTGCATGCCGATGCTCATGATGATAGTTCTATTCGTGGGGCTTCGGTCTATTCTTTGTCAGACAAGGGCTCTGACCGTCTGATGCGCAAAGTGTCCGTGGAGGGCAATTTTGTCATTGCGGGTGAAGATTTGTCGGTTCATGGGGATGATACGGCGACGATTTTGATGGATATTGCCGAAAACCGCACCCGCGGGGCGTCGTCGCGATTTGCCAATTTATTAGTCAGCGAGTTGGGTCGCAAAATTACCATGCTTAACAATACGCACCGCGAGGCCAGCTATGCCGTGCTTCTATCGCCAGATGTGCCGGCGGTGCTGTTGGAGCTTGGCTTTGTGTCCAATGCCAGCGATGAGAAAAACCTGCAATCAAAGCGCTGGCGCAAAAAGACCTTAGGCGCGGTGGCTGACGCTATTGATGATTATTTCGAGACAGAACAACCCATCCAGCAGGCGAGCGTTTCTGGCGGCACCCCTTAAGACCGCACCCACCATTCTGCGCGCCTTTCTCTTTTAGCGATTTGGCTCTTTCAGCACTTTTGGGTGGGGGTCATGAAGCCGCCATTTTCCCGGTTGAATATTCCGATCTAGGGGCAAATCATGGCCATTCAACCATTTTCCGGCCTTTGAAATGGCCGAATTATCATACAATGAGACGTGATTTCTAGGAATAAACCTATTACAATGAGCACGCATTTGAGTTACCGAAAAAAGCATCCCTATGACTGACGATAAAACACCCCCTGCCAATGAAGATAGAAACAAGGCGACTTTGACCGAGTGGGCGGATGACAGCCTGCCTGAACAAGACCAGCCTGCCGCCTTTTCTGAGCATGCGGATGAGCTATTTGCGGAAAATCAAGATCAGATGGCAGTTGAGGATGATCCGGTATCAGGGGCCGCAAAGGTGGAGAACCGCGACGATTCAATGGGGGCAGGAGAAGAAGGCTTAGAGGCGGTGGTTGTTGAGCATGATTCCCAAGCTGACAGCGAGACATCCAAAATGGAGGCGGGCCCTGGCGCCGATCCGACGACGCCAGACGAAACAAATCGGGCAGGGCAAGAGGCGGATGAACCGTATGAAGAAAAAATGAGCGCCCCCATTGTCGCGCCAGTGCGGGCCGAAAAAACCAACCCTGAAAAACCGCAAAAGAAAAAACGCAAAGGCGCGTTCTGGCTTTGGCTGAAAATTATTGCCGGCCTTTCCGTGGTCGGTCTCGTCATTGGCTTGGTCGGTGTCGGGTGGCTTGCCTTGCATATGATGAAGCTATCGCAAGACCTGCCCCCTTATGAGCAATTAGCTGAGTATGAACCGCCAGTGACCACCCGTGTCCACGCGGGCGACGGAACATTGGTTGCGGAATTTGCTCGGGAGCGGCGCCTTTTCGTTCCGATTACGGATATTCCCGATCCGGTGAAATACGCCTTTCTTTCCGCTGAGGATAAAGGGTTTTACCAACATTCTGGTCTCGATTATCGGGGCATCCTGCGTGCGCAAATCAATAATGTGAAGAACTATATACAAAAACGTCCCCTTGAAGGGGGCTCGACCATCACCCAACAGGTCGCGAAAAACTTTTTGCTGACTTCAGAACAAAAGCTCGATCGTAAATTGAAAGAAATGATGATTGCCCGGCGCATGGAGCGGGCTTTTACCAAGGATCAAATTTTGGAGCTCTATCTCAATGAGATCTATCTCGGCAACCGGTCCTATGGGGTGGCTGCGGCCGCGCTAAACTATTTTGGCAAATCTCTGGAAGAGATCACTATTGACGAGGCCGCCTATTTGGCCACCCTGGCCAAGGCTCCCAGTAACTACCATCCGGTGCGCAATCCAGAACGTGCTGTGGCGCGGCGTAACTGGATCATCGGTCGAATGCTCGAAGATGGGTGGATCACACAAGAAGAAGCCGATGCGGCGCGTGAAAAAGCGTTGGGCGCTAGTATCGCGCCGCCCTTGGGTGCGCGCTCGGCCGATAGTGAATATTTCGCAGAACAAGTGCGCAAAGAAACGGCAGCTATTTACGGGGTAGAGGCTCTCTATGATGGCGGCCTCTCCATTCGCTCGACCTTAAACCCCGCTTTGCAAGACGCCGCCCAAATTGCCTTTCGTCATGGCTTGATGAATTATGATATGCGTCATGGCTGGCGCGGGGCTTTGGCACAAATCAGCCTGCCGATCGATCTTGATAGTCTTGATGAGGAAGCCAGCAGCGAAGAAAAGCCAGTTTTGCAATGGCAGGCGCAACTTCAAGCGCAAGCCAAATCTTTGATGGAAAACCGTCTCTACGCCAAGGATTTGGCCCCTTGGGAACCGGCCTTGGTGCTCAAAGTGTCACAAGGTGATGCCTTGATTGGGTTTCAGGATGGAACCACAGGACGGATGTTGTTGGAAGATAGTCTTTGGGCGCGCACTTATATTGATCCCAATAAATATGGTCCAGAAGTAACATCGCTTAAAACAGTTGTGGCACCAGGAGATGTCATTCTTGCGGAACCGGTAGAAAAGCCTGTTCCCGTCGCCGGTGTGGATCGGGAAGCAGAGACCGCGCCGTCGCGCCTTATCGAAAAAGTCTTATTGCGCCAATTACCGGCGGTAAATGGTGGTTTGATCGCGCTTGACCCCCACACTGGTCGAGTTCTGGCATTGGTGGGCGGCTTTTCCTTCGGCATATCGGAATATAATCGCGCCATCCAAGCCCATCGCCAACCGGGTTCAACCTTCAAACCGTTCGTTTATGCAGCCGCGCTCGATCTTGGCTATACCCCGTCGACGATTGTTCTTGATGCGCCTTTTGTTGCCCCGTCTTTAGGGAATGATTGGTGGAAGCCGGGCAATTACATTGCTGGTCGGTTTTATGGCGAAAGCACATTGCGTCTGGGGATTGAAAAATCCCGTAACACCATGACCGCTCGGCTGGCGCAGGATATTGGCATTGGCGTCATCATCGAATATGCGGAGAAATTTGGTGTATCGCAAAAACTACCGCGTGAATTGGCCATCTCTCTAGGGGCGGGGGAGACCACCTTGATTGACCTGACCACGGCCTATGCCATGTTCGTCAATGGGGGCAAAAAAATCAGCCCTGTCTTTATCGATCGGGTGCAGGACCGCTATGGCGAGACCATTTTTAAGCGCGATAATCGCCCCTGTCCTGATTGTTTGGCCGAAGAATGGCACGGCCAAACGGAGCCTTTCGTACCGGACCAGCGAGATCAGGTGATTGATCCGCGAACCGCCTATCAAATGGTATCCATTCTCGAAGGGGTGATTCAGCGCGGCACCGGGACCAGAGTGAAAAAATTCGTGGACAAACCCATTGCCGGCAAAACGGGCACCACCAATGATTATAAAGATGCGTGGTTTGTTGGCTTCTCGCCTGATTTGGCTGTGGGTATTTTTGTCGGTTTTGACCAACCAGCAACCATGGGCCAGGGGGAAGGGGGGGGCATTGTCGCGGCTCCCATCTTCGGAGAGTTCATGCAGGCGGCTCTGGCCGACCAACCGGCCATCCCGTTTCGTATTCCCTCAGGCATCAGGTTGGTGCGGGTCAATGCGGTTACTGGCAAACCGGCTCGTATCGGTGAATCGAACGTCATTCTTGAGGCGTTTAAAGAAGAAGATGACATTGACGCCGCATCGCGCTTTTCCATCAAAGGCAATGCTCTTTCTGAGGGTACGGTCGATGAAGGGATTGATGATGATCTCGGCGGTCTCTATTAACAGATAAAACATACTTACGAAGGCGACATTGGCCATCAGGGCCAGATCACCTATGGAGTTTTGAATGCGTGCAGAAATCACCAACCATGTGGAATCTATCAAGCAGTCCTTGGAATTGCTAAGGAGGCGTCTTTGACTGGGATGTTGCGCTTAAAAGGCTCGAGGAGCTGACCGCCAAAGCGGAGGATCCGACCTTGTGGGATGATCCAACCCAAGCACAAAAATTGATGCAGGAGCGGAACTATCTGGAAAGTCAGATAAACGCTTTGCGTACGGTCACACAGGAATTTGAAGATGTGTATGCATTGGCGGAAATGGCCGATGAAGAGGGCGACGAACTGTCCCTAGATGAAGCCGAACGCATGCTGGCTAAATTGCGTAAGCAGGCGGAAAAAGCCGAGCTTGAGGCGTTGCTCTCTGGCGAGGCTGATCGCAATGATTGCTATCTTGAAATCCATCCCGGTGCCGGAGGTACTGAGAGCAATGATTGGGCCGCCATGCTCATGCGTATGTATATGCGCTGGGCCACCCGTAATGGCTTCAAGGTGGATATAATGGAAGAACAGGCTGGAGATGAGGCCGGCATTAAATCGGTTACTTTGTTGATCAAGGGCGAAAATGCCTATGGCTGGCTTAAGACAGAAAGTGGCTTGCACCGCCTAGTGCGCATATCACCTTTCGATTCCAGCGCCAGACGCCACACCTCTTTTGCTTCTGTCTGGGTCTATCCGGTCATTGATGACCAGATCGAGGTGGAGATCAATGAAAGTGATTGCCGCATTGATACGTTTCGGGCCAGCGGCGCTGGGGGTCAACATGTTAACACCACAGATAGCGCCGTACGCATCACCCACGAACCGTCCGGCATTGTTGTGCAATGTCAAAATCAACGCTCTCAACATAAAAACAAGGCTACGGCATGGAATATGTTGCGTGCGCGGCTTTATGAGCTAGAGCTGCAAAAACGCGAAGAAGAGGCCGCAGCGAACGCAGCCTCAAAAGTAGAAATCGGTTTTGGGGGACAGCAAATCCGGTCCTATGTGTTGCAGCCTTATCAGATGGTGAAAGATTTACGCACCCATGTAGAAAGTCCCAGCCCGGATGCGGTGCTGGATGGGGATCTGCAACCTTTCATGGCGGCTGCCTTGGCGCAGCGTGTGGTTGAATAAAGCCGCTCAAAAACCAAGACAGCAATAATATTCAAAAACACGCCAAACCACGCTGTCGCAAATTTGACGACAGCGTGGTTTAGTTGATCTTGTTATTACTCTTAGCGCAGGTCGCCCTTACCGCCGAGGCGGGAAAGGAAGGCTTTGCCGCCTTTTTCTTTACCCTCTTCAGGGGCAGCCTGTGGTTCTGGGGCCGGGGCTTCTTCAACCGGCTCGTCACTGGCTGAGGTGCTTGGGCTTGAGGCCACGACTTTTGGCTTGGCGCGCGGCACCGGTTTGGCTCGAGCAGATTCAGACAAGGGGTCGTCGCTATGGCGGCAATTGCCATCAAACCGCGCCCCTGTCTCAATCGACAGGGCTTTATGCATGATGTCGCCTTTAACGTTTGCCGATGCAGCCAGTTCTACATGGCGGGCCCGAATTGCGCCCTCCACAGTGCCGGACACTTTGACACGCTCTGAAACCACCTCGCCCTTGATCACCGCATGTTCGCCAATGACCAGACCTTTAGCGCGAATATCCCCTTCGAGGGTGCCATCAAACTGAATTTCGCTATCTGCATTGATGGATCCATTGATGACCACATCGGCGCTGATGAGCGACGGCATACCCGGTGCGGGTTTTTGTGACGCTTTTTTATTGTCACGCCCCGACATATTTGCGCGTACATTGCTTGTTTTTGATTGCGGCGTATCGCCAATTTCAACCAGTTCTGCGGACATCCCCGACTTGTCCTTCTTCTTACCCTTCGAAAACATATCTACCTGCCTTTATAAATGGCTCCGGATTAACCGGCTTCCCACGATAGTGCACTTCATAGTGGAGGTGAGGGCCTGTTGAGCGCCCGGTATTCCCAAGCTTGCCGACCTCCTGCTGCAAGCTTACCTTTTGCCCCGATTTTACTGAAATAGAGTTTAAATGAGCGAAACGAGTCATTAACCCATTGCCATGATCAATCTCGACCGTGTTGCCAAAGCCATGACGCCGACCAGCAAAGCTGACGCGGCCGGCAGCCGGTGCCAAAACCGGCGAGCGGCGGGGGGCCCCGAAATCGAGACCGTAATGCATGGCGCGGGTGCGTTTTTTGATAGGATCCCAACGAGCGCCAAACCGGCTTGATTGGCGATAATGAACATTGATAGGCGAGGCCAGCGGAATGGTGGTCAATACATGTTCCAGCACATTCAACTCGTTTAACTGTTTTTCCACTCGGCGTACCGACTGGTAATAGACCGATGGTTGCGCAAGGCCGTCTTCATCATCGATTGGATAGAGTGGCCCCCCGGTGCCGGAATATTCATCGGGTTGGTTTTGTTGGTTCAACGCTGCCAGTTCAACCCGCTCATGGGTAACCATGGGAGACATGTCGATCCCCGTTGAGGCGAGAATAGCTTCAAGCTCTTCCGTTTGGCTGCGAATATCTTCTTCTATGGTGGCCAGCAACAAGATTTGCTGCGCGCCGTAGCGGGCTGCTGAGCTGCGCATTTCATTGAGAACCGGATCGTCAATATTGAATGATAAGCGGTTGGAGAATACTTCGCCAAGAGCATCTTCTTCCAGCTTCGAGATACGTGATTGACGCGGGGTCGGCTCACGTCCGGTGGGATCAACCATCACCCGATTGCCGTTTTTCAATTTGATGCCCTCAGGTCCCCCGGCGCGGGCGAGGCTGGTGGAAAGCTGCTCTAGGGCAATGTCGCCCGTGATTTTGTTTTCGACAATGGCGCGAATGGCTTCATGGCGGTTTTGCAATTGTGCCAGCCCAGCATCGAATTCTTGTGTGTACAGCACGTTGAGGGAAGAAATTTCTTCAACGGCGGTTTCGGACTCTGCCAGCCGACGGCGATAGGCATCTTCCGAGATCCGGTGTTGGCGGTCTTTGCCGACGATGATGGTTTCCTTGAAAACCACATTGACCGAGGCGTAGGCAATCCACAAAAGCAGACCAAGCATGATGGTCGCCAAAGCAAACTGCGTCTGTGGTGTCAGCTTGATATAGCGGACAACGCCATCTGCACGGTGATAGATTTGACGTTCCCTGAACAGGCGTCTGATATTTCGCCAGAAACGACCAGAATCGCGGCCCATCGATGATAGCCCCTTACACTCTACTGCCCATTGCCCGGTAACATTCGTTTCTCGTGTCACGGTGCCTTGGGCGTTAAACCAACCCCGCCGCTATTGCAGCCTATTTGGCGCCATTTCGCAACGGGAATTATATTATCACATGCATTTTTTAACGCTTCATGAACCATAATTTGCAGGAGACGGGCCAATTGGACCCGCCAGAAGGGAAGAATTGCTATTTTCACCCTCTGAAAGAGCGATATTAACCTCGAAGCCTTTTCCGGATCGTTTCATTCTGCGTTAAGATTTTCGTAAAATTCACGCCCCAATCCGGCCATTTGCCGGGCTTCATGGTTAAAGGGGGGCTTGAGACCGCCAGGGAAGCGCGCTCTCACCAGAGCTCGAAAATGCTGATCGGGCTGTAAATCCCTCAAACGAGCAAAATGGCGGAACCAGCGGGCCCCGATCTCCACATGGCGAACTTCCTCCTGAAGAATGATGGTTAAGGCGGCGGCATTTTCCTCGTCCCCCACGGTGCGCAATTTTTTGATCATTGAAGGGGTCACATCAAGACCACGTGCCTCCATCACCATGGGGGCGAGAGCCAATCGTGCCAGCAGATCATCTTGGGTGCGGGTGGCAATATCCCACAAGCCACCATGGGCCGGTAGGCTACCATAGGGATAGCCCATGGTTTCAAGGCGATCAGCGAGCAGATGGAAATGGCGCGCCTCATCCATCCCAATACTAAACCAGTCATGTAAAAATTCAGCATAAGTTTCTGTATTTAATATATTATATACATATATTGAAAAGCGACAAATGAGATCGAAAGCCAGATTGATCGCGTTTAGCTCAATATGGGCAATGGCGTGTATGAGCCGGGCGCGCCCTTCATTTGATCCCAATTTACGCTTGG
>JALWRV010000448.1 GCA_027080545.1 Parvularculaceae bacterium | reverse complement strand
AAATTGCCAGAGAGGGGTTTCCGGGTTTTGTAACGCCAACCCCGTGCCCATTGCCGGAATGATGAGCAGGGCTGTTGTCAAAAATATAGTATTGCGGCCCCCGGCAAGGCGGATGAAAAAGGTGGACGGAATACGCAATGTCGCCCCGCTTAACCCCGCAATGGACGCCAAGGTAAACAATTCCGATTGCTCGAAAGGAAAACCCAGATTCATCATCTGAACCGTGATAATGCCCCAATAGAGCCATACGGCAAATCCGCACAATAAGGCTGGAATGGAAATCCACAAATTGCGATTGGCAATTTTCTTGCCTTCTGTTTGCCACTGAGCCTCGTCTTCCGGGTCCCAGACCTTGAGATCTTTAGCCATGAGAGACACTCCCTTCATCTAGTTGATTGTGTAAATCTTCCAGTTCGGGCAGGTCTTTCGGCCCGCTCTGTTCCGGATATTTCGCTTTTTCGGATTTCAAGATGGCGATGTGCATCCAGGTCAAATTGACCGCAACCAGTGCAACCAGCAGCATGAAACAGCTCGTCCAAACACCGATAAGATCATTCATCATGCCGAAAGCGATGGGCATGAAAAAACCGCCCAACCCGCCGATCAACCCGACAATACCGCCCACAGATCCCACATGGTCAGGGTAATAAACCGGAATATGCTTATAAACGGCGGCCTTGCCCAAGGACATCATAAAGCCAAGCACGATGGTCAGGCTAACGAACATCCAAAGGGGAATGGTAATGTTAAATTCGATGGGCCCTTCAATGCCCGCCACCCGGTAATCGGTCGAGGGATAAGAAAGCAGGAACAACACCGCCAGCGACACGCCGAAGGTCCAATACATCACCGCCCGTGCGCCAATTTTATCCGATAGATAACCGCCCAAGGCACGAAATACCGAACCCGGCAAGGCGTAGATTGCCGCTAAAATACCGGCGGTCCCCAGCGATAGCCCATAAGCCCCGGTATAAAATCGTGGCAACCACAAGGCCAAAGCCACATAGCCACCAAAAACAAAGAAGTAATAAAAAGCAAAGCGCCAGACTTGCAAATGTTTCAACGGGGCCAGTTGGGCCACAAAACTTTCGCGTTTAATGCCCAATTTTTTACGCGCCACATGCACCGGATCATCTTTAGTAAACAGAAAAAAGAGAATGGCCGTTGCAACCAAAATAGCGGCATAGACCAGCGCCACCGATTTCCACTCGCCGCCCAAAGCTACCAGCAAAATCGGGGCTCCGAAATTGGTAATCGCCGCGCCCACATTGCCCATGCCAAAAATACCCAAGGCCGTGCCTTGCTGTTCTTTGGGGTACCATTTGGAAACATAAGCAATGCCAACCGCAAAAGAGCCACCGGCCAGCCCAAGCCCTAAAGCCGCCAATAAAAACAACGGGTAGCTATTGGCCAAAGTCAGCAGGAACACCCCGAACGCTGTGGTCAGCATCAGCAATGTATAGACAATGCGCCCGCCATATTGGTCAGCCCAGATGCCCAAAAAGATCCGGCTTAATGAACCGGTCAAAATCGGTGTCGCCACCAATAGGCCAAATTCCGTATCGTTTAGCCCCAGCTCGTTTTTGATTTTCAACCCGATGATGGAAAAAATTGTCCAGACGGCAAAGCAGACCGTGAAGGCGAGCGTTGACGCGCTGAGCGCGGTTACGCGGTCTTGCTTTTTGACATTGGCCAAATCGTCTCTCACTGCATCAGTCATGGCTTCGGTGCCCCTTTCATTGGTCAAAACGCCGCGACGCAACATTTTGATATGCGGCCCTCAAAAGGCTCCCCCAGCGGTCTCATGCCAAACCCCGCCTGGTGGGTAATTGACCCAAGTCAAAAGGCTTTTTTTTGTGTGTTTTTTGCCAAAAAACAGGCGTTGGAATGTTTGTTGTTTCGCGCTCAAAACCCCTCTACAACCCGCCTATGATCGACCACGCACCCCAAAAACCTGACATTATCCAATATTTGCTGGACCTAGGGGCCCTTGCCCACAATTTGCAGCTGGAGCGCGGCTACACATCGCTATTTGTTGACAGTGCCAGCGAGTTTTTTGGGCAGGAATTGCGCCAACAAAAACGCCAGACCGATGCCGCCATCAACAAAATCGCGGCCTTTTGCGAATCGGTTGCACAAACTATGGGGCAGAAGGATTATTTGGCTAAAAAATGCGCCAATCTTCCTTTAGATCGGGGTGCCTTGGACACATTTCGCAATATTGTTCAGGCAGGGAATATCGATTTTCCCCGTGCGGTTAACGGATACACCTATGAATTTCTCGGTCCCATTCTCGATCTGTCCATTGAGCTGGCCTTGCATATTGAAGGGGTCGATCCGAAAAAAGTGTCGGCCTATTCCAACCTGTTGCAATGGAAAGAGCGCACCGGTCGCGAACGGGCGTGGGGTGCCCACGGGTTTTGCTCTCATGCTTTTAGGAACCGCGAATTTTCCGAACGCATGATCTCCATGATCGAAGAGCAAGGAGCCTATCGGCGGGCCTTTTTTTCCATCGCCAGCGACGCCCAAAGTAAGATGGTC
>JALWRV010000447.1 GCA_027080545.1 Parvularculaceae bacterium | reverse complement strand
CCATTTGGGTTGGGGCGGTGCGCAAGCTCAAGGCAGACCAAGTTGATAACAATAAAGCCAGCAGCGCCAGAATTTTCCAGAAACCCAATTTTTCAGAGCGTTTTTGACTTTTGCCATAAGACCATGCTGCCAGAGCCGCCAACAACAAAGCGAGGCCCAAACCAATCACCCCGTTGGGGCCCGCCTGTCCCACAATCACCCAAGCTAGCCAAATCAAGGTTGCGAACATGGCGAAGGAAAGCCATTGCTTGAATGTTTCCATCCAAGGACCGGGCTTGGGCAACAAACGCGCCAATCCTGGCATCAGAGAAATCAACAAATAAGGAAGCGCCAGTCCAAGACCGATGGCCATAAAAACCGCCATCCCCACCCAGGCAGGAATCGAGGGGGCTAAGGCAAAGCCGATGGGCGCCCCCAAAAGCGGCCCAATGCACGGGGCCGCCACCGCCACCGCCAATAGGCCGGTAAAGAAAGACCCCATCACGCCCCGGCGGGCGGCTAAACCACTACCAACCCCCTGCAAGGAGGTACCCATTTGAAAAACCCCCGCAAGGTTGAGACCAATAAGAAAAATAATTAGGGCAAAAATAGCATTTGGCCCCGGGGATTGTAATTGAAAGCCCCAACCGAGCTGCGCGCCACCAGCTCGCAACAATAATAATAAGCCTGCTAGGACAAAAAATGTTGCCAACACCCCGGCCGTATAGGCAAACCCGTGGCGGCGCACACGCGCCCTGTCTTGCTGTGCTGTTTCAGCCAGATTAGCGGCCTTGATAAAAATTACCGGAAACACGCAAGGCATGATGTTGAGTAAAATGCCCCCCAGAAAGGCCAGAAAGATGAAGCTGACCACCCCGGCCATGGCTGCAGACGGGGGGGTAGATGTTTTTTCAGGGCTAACAATGTCGGGAAATGGACCATGAGGCGCGCTCAGCTCATATCCCTTACCATCGGCAACGCTTAAAACACCGCTCAAGGGCGCTTGCGATGCCGGATCAAAATCATCCCCCGTCGAGAACAGTAAGACCGGATAGCCCTCTTTACTGGTGCGCACTCTTTGTGGCGCTGAAGGTTTGATAAGATTTATTTTATCCGCAAAGAAATATAGATCTGGATTGGACTCGGCGGCTTGTAGCCCCTTATCCTTGATCATCAGACCGGCTTGCTGATCATCGGCAAACCAGATCGCTTCAAAAGGAGCCGGTTTGGGTAGGCTCTCGCGGACCTGCCGGAAGCGCAGAGCCCATTGGCTGTTGCGCATGCCATCTTGCGCCGTAATTGGTAGGGAAAGTTCAAAATGTCCACTTTCCGGCACACAGACTAGTTCACAAATAAGCCATTCCGCATCGAGGGAAACCGTCATCATGGTGCCGGGAGAAATATAGACCGGGGCCGTTAGTTCCACCAAAAAGCCGGGGCGACCTTCAAAACCATAATTGACGAACACATCAACGGGGATTTTATGGGGGGTTGGATAGGCGACCGCACCAACATCAAAGCCGCTGGATAATCCCCAATTCATGGTCAAAGGCAGACCGCTATCGCCAGGGTTTTTCCAATAGACATGCCAGCCCTTTTGCAACTTTTGATTAAAAAGAAGCGTGATGGTTTGACCGGGGGCGATGCTGGTGGTCTCAGCGATAAGCTGGCTTTCCGCATGATCGGTGATCACCAGATCAGACACACCCACATTTTGCGCCATTGCTTGGCTAGTGAAAAATAGGGACAGGAAACCAAAAAGAAAGAGCGAGCATTTATTCATCTATTGAGGGCTTTCAAAGCATTCAGAAAAACGGGAAATTAACGCGAGCCATAGCGCATTTTGGCCAGCGGTTTGAGGATTTTCGCTGGAGAAAACTCTTTCTCGCGAATTTTTGATTTAAACTTCTCAAACTGCATGATGTTTTCGATGCGCTTGTCGAGAAAAGCCCAACTGTCTGCATAGGCCTCCTCTTCCGTTTCTTTTTCTTCATCGGAAAACCAGAAGCCCAAGGTCGATAGATAAACCGCCGACAGGGTGGCCCGTTTGGTGAAATAGTTGAAATCAGTTGAGCTGTCACCCAGTGCCCGCCAGATCGCATCCGCCGTGCTCCATGTCAGGCGCGAAGCCAAATGGCTAAAGCGTGGCAGGGCCAAGGTGGCGCTGGCCCGGCGCGCCGCCTCACGGTGGGGGGTGAGTGCTTCGATTCGGGTTTTGACCAAAAACCGCACCTTGTCGCGAATACGCTTGGGGGCCGGTTCCGCCATAGCGAAAGCAGCAACCATTTTTTCATCGAGGCCCCAAGACCAATAGCGCAGCAAATCTGCAACCCCGTGGGGGAAAAGAAGGGCGAGGCGCTGTTCTGCCCCCACGGCCCGAGCGCTTTTTTCCAACATTAACGGGGTCCAGCCATCAAAAGTGGCCGCCTCTAGGGCTTCGGCCAGCACGCGATCGCGCATTTCGTCCAAAGGGTCTTGCTTCTCGCTTTTGGTCATGGGCTTTGCTCTTTCAATGCTCCGTAGCTTGCCTGTCGTCTCGTGGTTTTTCTTAATGCCTCTTGGCCATTTTGGCATAATCCAAGCCCTTATAGCCCCTGATCTGGGCCACCATAAGGCCCCTTTGGCCCTATCTGCGCCATTCTACCCTTTTGAGCGCCCATTTGGCTAGAAAAGTGGAGAAAATCTAAAGGAAAAATCACCCCTTTGCCCCTAGCTTGGTGGACAAGCCCATCATCCTTTGCTAGGGAACGCGCCTTCATGGGGTTTTACCCTATGGAGCGTCATTTGGCGGGTCTTGGGGAAACCCCCGACCCGACCGCCAGTAAGCGATTTTGAACGAAATTCTTTAAAGGAGGCTTTTGCCTTGGTTAACATCGTTGTCCGCGAAAATAATGTCGAGCAGGCCTTGCGTGCGCTGAAAAAGAAAATGCAGCGCGAGGGCACGTTTCGGGAAATGAAGCGTCGGAAATTTTATGAAAAACCGTCGGAAAAGCGGGCCCGCCAAAAAGCCGAAGCCGTACGCCGTGCGCGCAAATTGCACCGTAAGCGCTTACAGCGCGAAGGGCTTATCTAACCCCTCCTTTGCTTTTGATCGAATAAAAACACCGCTCCGATGCGGTGTTTTTTTGCGCCTGCGATTTCCCAAACGCTTCATTCCAGCGCTTCTAATCGGGCGCTTTTAATCCAGCGCCTTGATAATATCTTCGCACATTTTCTTGGCGTCACCGAACAACATCATGGTGTTGTCTCGGAAAAACAGCTCATTTTGTACCCCCGCATAGCCCGCCGCCATGCCCCGCTTGATAAACAAAACCGTACCCGCTTTTTCCACATCCAAAATGGGCATGCCGTAAAGAGGCGAGCTTTTATCGGTTTTTGCCGCCGGATTGGTGACATCATTGGCCCCAATGACGAAAGCCACATCCGCGGTAGAAAATTCCGCATTGATATCTTCTAGCTCGAACACTTCATCATAGGGGACATCGGCTTCGGCCAAGAGCACATTCATATGGCCGGGCATACGGCCCGCCACCGGATGGATGGCATATTTTATCTCCACCCCTTGCTCTTTCAGCAGCTTTGCCATTTCCCGCAAGGCATGTTGAGCTTGGGCAACCGCCATGCCATAGCCAGGCACGATGATGACTTTGCCTGCATTTTTCATAATGAAGGCCGCATCATCGGCGGAGCCCTGCTTGACGGGGCGCTCTTCTGTTGCGCCACCGGCCGCTTCATCCTCGCCGCCAAAGCCACCGAGGATGACGCTGATGAAAGAACGGTTCATGGCTTTGCACATAATGTAAGAGAGGATCGCCCCGGAAGAACCAACCAAAGCGCCGGTGATGATCAGCGCCATATTGTGCAGTGTAAAACCAATGCCCGCCGCCGCCCAGCCGGAATAGGAATTGAGCATAGAAACCACCACCGGCATATCCGCGCCACCGATGGGAATGATCAGCAAAAAGCCCAAGGCCACCGAGGCGATGGTCAAGGTCAAAAATAGCCCCGCGCTTTGAGCCCCGGAGGCCAACATAATGACCATCACCAGAATAGCGGCGCCAAGGGCAATATTGATGAGATGGCGCAGGGGCAATAATATGGGTGCGCCGGACATACGCCCATCAAGCTTGGCAAAAGCGATTAGTGAGCCGGAAAAAGTGATCGCCCCGATAGCCACCCCGAGCGACATTTCTATGATGGATTGCGCTTTTATGGCCCCCGGCACACCAATGCCATAGGCCTCAGGCGCCAGAAAGGCTGCCCAAGCAATCAACACCGCTGCCAAGCCCACCAGCGCATGAAAAAATGCCACCAATTGCGGCATCGACGTCATGGGAATTTTGCGGGCAATCAAGGCGCCGGGAATAGCCCCAGCCGCCACCGCCAAAATGATCAGAGGCCACGCCCAAAAGCCCGCCGAACCCATAAAGTTTTGCGAAAACAGGGTGGCCACCACCGCCAGCCCCATGCCGATCATGCCAAAACGATTACCCGCCCGCGCAGTTTCCGGCGACGATAATCCACGAAGGGCAAGGATAAATAATATCCCCGCCGCAACATAGAGAATGGCTTGTAAATTGTTTCCAAATGGGAACATTGCCGCCCCTATCTTTCTTTTTTCTTATACATGGCAAGCATGCGCTGGGTGACGAGGAAGCCGCCAAAAATATTGACACTGGCAAGTGTGACCGCCCCCAGACCAAGCCATCGCGACCAACCGCCGCCATCAACCACTTCAGCACCTACCGCAATCAAGGCGCCAACAATCACCACCGAAGAAATCGCATTGGTCACCGACATTAACGGCGTGTGCAAAGCAGGGGTCACCGACCAGACCACATAATAGCCGATAAAAATCGCCAACAAAAAAATGGAGATGAGATAGACAAATTCATTGATGTGGGCCGGGGCTTGGGCGGCTTCTAATGCGTTGAGGTAAAGACTGCCCGCTTCGGCCATTTCTTCGCCCGCTTCGATGGCACGTTCTGCCGCTTCGCGTGCGGCACGCTCGGCCTCATTGCTTGATTGTAAAAGGGTTAGAAGCCACATCATGGGTAAACCTTCTGATTAGCTGCCTGTTGAGGCAGCGGCCATTTCGGCGGGGGAAAATTGTGGGTGAATAATCGCCCCGTCACGGGTCAGCGCCACCCCTTTGATAATTTCATCATCCCAATCAATTGTCAGATCGCCCTTTTCTTTATCAATCATCAAAGCCAGAAAATTGACGATATTGCGGGCATAAAAGCTCGACGCATCGGTGGCCAAGCGCCCGGCGAGATTGGCGTGACCGATTAGAGTCACAGGCCCCACCTTTACCACCTCATTAGGTTTGGTGCCTTCCACATTGCCCCCCTGCTCGGCAGCAAGGTCCATGATGATCGAGCCTTCGCGCATCTTAGCCACCATCTCGGCCGTGATAAGCCGCGGCGCGGGGCGCCCGGGGATTAGCGCGGTGGTGATGACAATATCCTGTTTGGCAATATGTCTGGCCACATAGTCCGCTTGCGCTTTTTTGAAGCTGTCGGACATTTCCTTGGCATAGCCGCCTTCGGTTTCTGCCTCTTTCATGGCCTCTTCATCAACCACCACGAAAGACGCCCCCAGACTTTCCACCTGTTCTTTGGCCGCAAAGCGCACATCAGTCGCAGAAACTACCGCCCCCAAGCGCCGCGCCGTGGCGATGGCTTGCAAACCGGCAACTCCGGCCCCCATGACAAAAACCTTGGCTGGGGCGATGGTACCGGCAGAGGTCATCATCATCGGCATGGCCCGGCCATAGGCGGCAGCCGCATCGATCACTGCTTTATAGCCCGCCAGATTGGATTGAGAGGACAACACATCCATGCTTTGAGCGCGGGTGATGCGCGGCATCAAATCCATAGCGAAAGCATCGATCTTGTGGGCGGCATATTGCGCCACGCTCGCCTCATCACTGACCGGCGACAAAATGCCAATCAGCTTGGCGCCCGACGGCATTTTATCCACCAGATCAGGCTCCGGCCGCTGTACGCATAAAATAATGTCAGCGCCATCCAGCGCCTCTTCGAGTGATGCGGCGATCACCGCCCCGGCGGCCATAAAATCTTCGTCAGGGAAAGAAGCAGCCATCCCAGCGTCCGCCTCAATGGCAATATCAACCCCCATCCCCGTTAATTTCTTGACCATGTCCGCAGACGCAGCAACCCGCGTCTCGTTAAATCTGCGTTCTTTGAGAACCGCAATTTTCATGGGAAAGTTCCTGAGGAGCTAAAATCTGGGCTGGCAGTTAATGGGCGAAAATAGACAATATCCAGCGAATGCCGAAAAAGCCGATGAGCGCCCAAACCACCGAGCCAATGCCAGCCCCGTCAAGTATAGAGGCCACAAAAGCCGCAATGGCGGCGCTGAGGGGAATAGCCCATTTCGCACTGAAGGTCATAATGCCGTTAAAGGTTTCCCGCTGTTGCGAGACATCCATGGAGCCATATTTGGAGTTTGTTTCAGCCATTCTTGTGTCCTGTTTGTCGAAAAAATTAACACTTGTTTGTTTCATATTTCAGAGACGCCGCACGGTCTTGCCGCTCAGACCCTTATTTTGCGCATGTTTTAAGGGCTTGCGCCCCTATTGGAAAGCCTTTTCCAGCAAAAACCCACACCGCAGCCCGTTATTCCACCCCCAAATAGGTTTCAAATTCCCATTATTTTACACAAAAATAGCGCAAATTTGCGTCGAATTGGAACAATTTAAGCGGGTTTTAACCCCCTGAAGCTATGGTTCGGCCAGATAAATCAGTGTGAACCCCGAACAAACGGGGTCGCCGCAAATCAAACCGGACAAGTGACCCATGGCTAAAACAATTCTTCTCGTTGATGATGATCCCACCCAACGCCGCCTCATGCAGGCCGTTTGCGAACGGGCAGGCTATTTCGTAATGCAGGCCGATGACGGCCAAAAAGCGCTGGACATTTTGCGCTCTCCAGAAGGTCAGGCCGTATCTTTGATGCTGCTTGATCTGATCATGCCCGGCCTGTCCGGCATGGAAACCCTCGAGCAGGTGAAAAAACTGCGCGAAACCATGCCTGTCATCATGCTGACCGCCCAAGGAGGCATCGATATTGTGGTCGAGGCCATGCAAAAAGGCGCTTATGATTTCTTCGTCAAACCCGCCTCACCGGAGCGCGTGGTGGTGTCTATCCATAATGCCCTCAACCTCTCGACCTTGAAAAACGAAGTGTCACGCCTGCAGCGCAAAAGCGCCAATGTCATGGATTTCACCGATCTGGTCGGCGACAGCCCTGCCCTAAAACGGGTTATGAAATTGGGCGAGCGGGCCGCCGCTTCCTCCATTCCCATTCTCATCACCGGCGAAAGCGGCACGGGCAAGGAAGTCATCGCCCGCGCCATTGAAGGGTCATCCGACCGTTCAGGACGCCCCTTCATCACGGTCAATTGCGGTGCGATCCCCGAGCATCTTGTAGAAAGCATTTTGTTCGGCCATGAAAAAGGCTCGTTTACCGGGGCCACCGGCAAACATATGGGCAAATTCCAAGAGGCCGATGGCGGCACCATCTTCCTTGACGAGGTTGGTGAACTGCCACTGGAAGCGCAAGTAAAATTGTTACGCGTCTTGCAAGAAGGCGAAGTGGATCCCGTTGGGGCCAAAGCGCCGGTCAAGGTGGATGTGCGGGTTATTTCCGCTACCAATCGCGATCTCTCCGAAGAAGTAAAAAAAGGCACGTTCCGGGAAGATCTGTTTTATCGCTTAAATGTCTTTCCTATCGAAGTGCCGCCTCTGCGCGAGCGCCGTGAAGATATTCCCGCCCTCATCCAACATTTCATCACCCGCTATAATGCCGAAGAGCATCGCGAGGTTTTAGGGGTGCGCAACGAAGTGATGGACGTGCTGGTTGCCCAAAATTGGCCGGGCAATGTACGGCAATTGGAAAATGCGATTTTCCGTGCTGTGGTCTTGTGCGAAAGCGCTTATCTGTGTGCGGATGATTTTCCGTTTCTGTCCAATGAGTTCGAGGCCGCCGGTGTGCAGGCAGGTCCTCCCATGGTCAATGATGATGGTGAGCCCGTTGCAGACGATGTGACAGCTTCTCATGGCGACCACGACGAAGCCTTTGATCCCTCCGAAACGCAAATGGACAGCAAGGATCGCCTCAGCGCGTTTGACCGTGAAGGACATTTGCGCAAACTGGAAGAAGTTGAGCGCGACCTGATTCAAATGGCGCTTGATACATATAATGGCCAGATGTCAGAAGTCGCCCGACGTCTGGGCATTGGTCGCTCTACCCTTTATCGCAAAGTGCGTGAACAGGGTATAGAGGTCGAACGCGCCAGCTAAACTTTAGGAAAAACCTATTCCCCAAGCGCCGAGAGATAGAGGTCAAGCAAGGCTTCCTGCTCTTGGCGCTCGGCACGGTCCATTTTACGGATGCGAACAACTTGGCGCAAAATTTTTGTGTCATAGCCTTCGCCCTTAGCTTCCGCATATACTTCCTTCATGTCCTCCATGATGGCGCGCTTATCTTCTTCTAAGCGCTCGACCCGCTCAAGAAATGACCGCAAGCGATCAGCGGCAACACCATGGCTACCAGTGCCCGCACCAGGACCAGTGCTACCAGCTATTTCGGAAGAAGAATGTGCGGCGGTTCCATCGGCCATGAGATGCTCCAAATCAAACTAATTTGGTGCCAACAAAGCCTGAAAAGCGCCCTGTCTCAAGCAGCAGTTTTCCCCAAAGGGCTAAATGGCATCGCCGGATAGTAATCGGCGCAAGCGGGCGGCCTCTGCCCGAGCTTCGTCGAGATAGGGGTTCCATTCGAGCGCCTGCTGAAGCATGTTATAGGCGCTCTCGCGATCCCCTGCCTGCATCGCCATCTGTGCCAGTTCTAACCGTACCAGAAATTGCCGTGGCTCTAGGGCCAGCGCTTTGGCAAAATCTTTGCGGGCGCGCAACCCATTGCCCTTCAACCGTTGCACGCGGCCAGACAGAGCCCACCCTTGGGCAAAATGCGGGGTTAGACCCGTAACATGGGCCAGCAGCGCTTCGGCAAGATCAAGATCATTAATGTCTATCGCCACCAAGGCGCGCTCATAGAGCAAATCGCTTGTGGGGCTGACCGAGCGCGACCAGATCGTGATAATTTCACGAACCGTATCAGCATAATCGATCGCGCTACCATCACGCAATTCCTGAAACAGCGGATCCAGTGCCGGATCCGTCTGATCCGCTCGGGCCGACCCGATGCCGCCCAAACCAACACCAATAAAACAGAGACTTATGAACCATAAAAAACGCATCGAGGACCAGTCTATCGCCCGATGCGCTTGTTGTTCAATAGATTTTAGCGCCCGCAACGGGGCCCACCTAGCCCTGGCGCGCTTTAAAGCGACCCTGGGTTTTGTTGATCACATAGAGGCGGCCTTTACGACGCACCAGCTTGCAATCTTTGTGGCGGTTTTTCAGCGATTTCAGAGAGCTTTTAACCTTCATGATGGTCACCTTAAATCTTGTTGAGAGCCCGTAAGGCCCTATGAATTCGAAGCCGAGGGGGTACAGGCCCGCCTTGACCTTGTCAACCAAAGGCACAGCCAGAAAGCCTCTTTTTTGCCGGATTTAGGCTTTATTAACCATTTTCTCACCGGTTGGCCCTTAATTCTTGGGCTGGACGACCCAAAGGGGCCTCGCCTAGGCTTCATTTCCCCCTGTCTTCCTGGTCAGACTTGGGATGTGGGGGATGGTGATATTACTGATTACGCGGAAGGAGACCCCATGTTTGCACTCTACCCGGCCCGTCTCATGACCGGTTTTTTTAGCCTGTGGACCTTATTCACCCCGGCCATGGCTGAAGATTTTGACGGCTGGAAGGCAGAATTTCGCGAAACAGCCATCGAACAGGGAATCAATCCGGCGGTTTGGGACCGGGAGATGGCCAGTGTCACAGAAATCCCCCGGGTCATGGAACTTAACGCCAAACAACCGGAATTCTCCAAAGCGATTTGGCAATATCTCGACATTGCGGTTTCTGAGCGGCGCATCACTGATGGGCGCAATAATATGGCCTTGCAGGCCAATTTATTGGCGGAGATTGAAACCCTTTACGGAGTCGATGCGGAAGTGATCGCCGCCATCTGGGGGCTTGAATCATCCTATGGTAACATTATGGGGGATTATGACACGCTGTCGGCATTGGCGACCCT
>JALWRV010000446.1 GCA_027080545.1 Parvularculaceae bacterium | reverse complement strand
CATATCATCGTTGCATCGATCATATCGGTGCCGGCCGCTTTGCTCATCGGTAAAATAATGGTGCCACCGCAAAAGGGGGCAATTCCAACCCCGGCCAGCGCGGGGGATGGGTTGAAATATGAAGGCTCCATGGATGCATTTATGACCGGTGTTACCGAGGGCGGTAAATTATGGGCCAATATTGTCATTTCCATTCTGGCCTTTGTGGCGTTAGCAGCTTTGATTAATATCATGCTCGCAGCGGCCATCCCCGATTTCAATGGCGAACCCCTGTCCCTAGAGCGTATTTTAGGGTGGCTCTTTGCACCCTTGATGTGGCTTGCTGGGGTACCGTGGGAAGAAGCCACCACTGCCGGACAATTTATGGGTATCAAAACTGCCCTCAACGAGTTGATTGCCTATTTCCAATTGGCTACCCTGCCAGAAGGTAGCCTGTCTCAGCGCAGTGAATTGATCCTGATCTATTCTTTGTGTGGTTTTGCCAATATCGGTTCTGTAGGGATCGTTATCGGTGGTCTTTCGGGCTTGGTACCATCACGGCGTAATGATGTTATCGAACTGGCCCCTCGGGCACTGGTCGCGGGCACTCTAACCACCCTGATGACCGGGGCCATAATTGGCATCATTTACAATGGACCGTAAAGACCCCATAGGTGAAAGCACCAGCGGCAAGACTTGGCGCGAGGGGGCGTGCCATTGCGGGGCCGTGAAATGGCGGGCCCTGACCCCAGATGATGTTGAAATTGATCGCTGCAATTGCTCGATTTGCACAAAAACGGGATTTTTACACTTGATCATCCCAGCCGCTAATTTTCACCTAATAAGCGGCGAAGAAATGCTCACCGACTATCGTTTTAATACGGGCGTTGCTGTGCATCGGTTTTGTAAAAAATGCGGGGTTAAATCTTTTTATATTCCGCGTTCCAATCCGGACGGTATCTCATTAAATTTTAATTGTATGGACAAAAATAGCTTCCACAAGGTCACCATAAAAGAGTTTGATGGCCAAAACTGGGAACAACATGCAGATAGTCTTGCCCATAAAAGTCGTTTATGAAATAGATTTGCGGGCCTAGCCGTTCAATAATTTTATAGTCGCGGCCATAACATCCGCCTGTCGCATCAAGCTTTCACCGACAAGAAAGCAGTTAATATCATGCTTTGCCAAGCGTTGAATATCCGAATGGTGACTGATACCGCTTTCGGAAATGAGCAAACGGTCTGGCGGGCAAAAGGGGGCTATTTCTTCGGATATGGAAAGATCGGTTTCAAATTTACGCAAATTCCTATTGTTTACCCCCATGAGCGTGGTCGGTAAGCGCAAGGCACGGGTAAACTCGTCTTGATTATGGCTTTCCACCAGCACATCCATCTGGAGTTGTTGGGCGAGGAGGCACAGCTCTTCGGCTTCATCATCGTTTAAACAGGCCATAATCAACAAAATACAATCAGCCCCCCAAAAGCGGGCTTGATAGACCTGATAGGGATCAATGATAAAATCCTTGCGCAATAAAGGTAGGGTGCTCACCGCTCGTGCGGCCACCAGATAAGAGGGTGCCCCTTGGAAACTCGGACCATCGGTCAGCACTGATAGGCAGCGGGCGCCGCCTTTTTCGTAAGCTATGGCAAGGCTGGCCGGATCAAAATCTTCTCGTATCAATCCTTTAGAGGGGCTGGCCTTTTTAATTTCGGCAATTAGGGCGAATTCACCTTTGGGCGTGTTGGCGAGTGCTTCGGCGAAGCCTCTTGTCGGCTCACATCTGGCCATATTGTCTTGTAAATAATCTAAGGGCAGTGCGGCTTTTGCGGCCACTATTTCTTCGCGTTTATAGGCGATGATGCGGTCAAGAATGGTCATCATTGTGGCCTTGTGCGCGCCCCAAGGGCGATGAGCTTAGACAGAGCTGCCCCGCTATCTACCGCTTCTGCGGCCATGGCGACACCGTCTCGCAACTGTTTCACCTTGCCCGTGATCATTAACCCGGCGGCTGCATTCAACAGCACGACATCGCGGTAAGCACCTTGTTCACCATTAAGCAAGGCCTTCAGGGCACGGGCATTTTGCTCAGGGGCACCACCAACCAATTCGGAAGGGGCCACCCGGTCGAGCCCGGCATCTTCCGGGGATATTTCAAAAGAATTGATTTCGCCCTTTTCATTCAAAGCCGAGACATAGGATTTACCGCAAAGGGTAATTTCATCCATACCGTCAGCCCCATGAACCACCCAGGCGGCGGACGCGCCGAGCTGGCGCAATACTTCTGCCATCACCGGACACAAAGCGCGATCATAGACACCGAGCAATTGATAGGGGGCATTGGCTGGGTTGGAGAGGGGGCCCAACAGATTAAACAGGGTGCGCATCCCCAGTTCAGCTCGTGCGGTGGCCACATGGACCATGGCGGGATGATGGTTCGGGGCGAACAGGAAGGCGATACCATCTTCTAACAAGCCGCGCTGAACAATATTAAGCGGCGCTTCCAGCGTTACACCCAATTGATGCAACACGTCCGATGAGCCTGAAGATGAGCTGACAGCCTTGTTGCCATGTTTGGCCACCGGAATTTGGCAAGCCGATAAAACAAAGGCTACTGCGGTTGAAATATTATAAGTGTTGGCGCCGTCACCACCCGTGCCGCAACAATCCAAAGCGCCATCGGGGGCGACAACCGGATTTGAAAATTGACGCATGACTTTAGCCGCTTCGCAGATCTCGTCAGGGCTTTCCCCGCGTATTTTCAAGGCCATCAAAAAAGCAGCAATGGCTGGATCACTGACATCACCGTTTAAAATTTGCTCCATGGCGGCGCGCATTTCCAGCGGCGTTAGAATTTCTTTGTTGGCTAAGCGGTTGAGAATGGTTTTGAAACTAGTCACGCGCTGGCCTCGTTTAATGGGTGTTGAGAGTTGGCTGCGAGCGTTAGGAAATTACGCATCAAAACGGCCCCCCCTTGGGTCGCAATGGATTCTGGGTGAAACTGAACCCCGTAAAGGGGAGCGTCTTTCACTTCCACGCCCATGATCTGACCATCCTCTTCTGCTTCTGCGATGATTTGCAAACTTGTCGGCAAATCTTGGCGCTTTCCAACCAATGAATGATAGCGCGCCGCGACCAGCGGGTCTGGAAGATCCGCAAAGATTAATTTCCCAGAGTGGCGAATGGCGGAGGTCTTGCCATGCATGAGCTGGGGCGCTCGGATGATTTTGCCACCCGCTGCGGCTATAATTGCTTGATGGCCGAGGCAGATGCCTAGGAGAGGGTGGCGCGCCGCCATACAGGCCTCAACCAAAGGCACACAAATACCGGCTTTATCGGGGGTGCAGGGACCGGGGGAGAGGATGATTCCCTCATCGCCGGCTTTTAAGGCCGCCTCAACGCTAATCTGGTCATTGCGCACAGTCTCGACTTTTGCGCCGACATCCTGCAACAAATGTACGACATTCCAGGTAAAACTGTCATAATTATCGATAAGAAGGATCATGTTCCCCATCTTGTCAAAAGCCATAGCGTTGACTTGGAGATTAGCCCCGCCCTTCTGAAGTGCAAGCCGAATCAGCGTCTTACTGGGCACCAATAGCGGGTTTTGGAAAGGGGCGACCAAATGTCGCGGTGGGTAAGAAATTTGGGTCTGTTTATGGCTGCCCTTATCATAGGGCTTGGTCTGGGCATGGGGGCGACCTTTCTAACCCAAGGCGAAAGCCAAATCATGGCCAGCCCGGTGGAACAGCTCAACGATCAAATAACCAAAAACAGGCCTGCCCTATTAGATAGGCCAATTCTAACCGTATCTGCGCCCAACACCGAAGATGGCCGCTTGTCGATGGCGCGGCCAACCACCGATATTCGGGCCAATCCGCGAATCGTTATCATCATTGATGATCTCGGCCATTCCGCTCACCAAAGCGCTAAAATAGCGGCATTGCCCGGCCCGTTGACCCTGTCTTTTTTGCCCTATCCGGTCGGGGTAAAAGAACAGGCCCTGCAAGCACAAAAAGAAGGCCATTCAATTTTTCTCCATTTGCCCATGGAGCCGGGGACCGGGCGCGCCGATGAACATAAAATGGTGCAATCGCCGGGGCCTAACGCGCTTATGAGTGGCATGGAGCGCGAAGAGATTAACCGGCTATTGGCGCTCAACCTGTCAAAATTACCTCAAATAGATGGGGTCAATAATCATATGGGATCTAAATTTACCCGTGACCGGGCAAGCCTTAACGTGCTGATGAAAGGCTTGTCGCGCCGGGGGCTTTATTTTGTTGATAGTCTCACTGATGGTCGCTCGGCAGCGGCAAAAATTGCTGCACAGGCGGGCATGCCGGCATTGACCCGGGATATATTTCTGGATGCGGATCATGGGGCAGGCGGGGTTGCTTCTGTTCAAGCCCAATTGCGCCTGTTGGAAGAAATTGCTAGAGAGCATGGCCAAGCGATAGCCATCGCGCATCCTTATGATAGTACCATAGAGGCGCTAGGACCATGGTTGGTGACAGCCCCCGCGAGAGGGTTTGAAATTGTGACGGTGCCTGAATTAGTGCGGGGCAATGAGGCGATGATGGCCGAGGCCCGACACCATCAATAATCGGTCTTTGTGTTAACAACCGCTTGCGCCGCCCCGATTAGGGCGTTGGCTTTGGCTTCACATTCGGCCTGCTCTTTAACCGGATCAGAATCAGCCACGATACCGGCCCCAGCCTGAATATGCATGAGACCGTCTTTGATAATCGCGGTTCTAAGCGCAATACAGCTATCAAGATTACCATCGGCGGAAAAATAGCCAATACAACCGGCATAGGGCCCCCGAGCATGTTTTTCCAGCGTATCAATGATCTCCATGGCGCGTATTTTAGGGGCACCGGAAACGGTTCCTGCGGGAAAGCCGTTCATTAGAGCTTTCACGGGCGAAATATCATCGCGTAATTTTCCGGTAACATTGGAAACAATATGCATAACATGGCTATAGCGCTCGACTAAAAACTGTTTGTCTACAGTAACAGTCCCCGCTTGTGCAGAGCGCCCCACATCATTGCGCCCCAAATCCAGCAGCATTAAATGCTCTGCCCGTTCTTTGGGGTCCTTTAGCAAGGCCTCTTCATGGGCGCGATCCTGCTGGCGGTTTTTGCCTCGGGGCATGGTTCCAGCAATGGGGCGAATGGTAATTTCTCCGTCGCGCACCCGCACCAAAACTTCCGGGCTGGAACCGATAAGGCTGCCAATTTCAAAATCAAGAAAGAACATGAAAGGCGACGGGTTGAGGCGGCGCAATTGTCGATAAAGGGAAAAAGGATTATGGACAAAGGGGGCCGTAAAACGCTGGCTTAAAACCACCTGAAAAATATCACCCGCTCGGATATAGTCACGCGCCCGTTCGACCATGGCATGATAGTCCGTCTCGCTGGTGTTTGAGCGGAACGTTAAGGCGGTCTGATCGACTTTTTCAACTTCCCGAGACAGAGGTTGAGATAAGCGTTCAATCGTCTTGTTCAATAGGTCGACGGCCCTGCTATAGGCCTCGTCAGCTTGGAGGGTGCTCGGCCATATGGGTGTGATAAAATTGATTTCCTGACGCACATTGTCAAATACCGCCAAAATTGTCGGACGCACAAACCAACCATCGGGCATATGCAACGCGTCCTTCGGTCGATTGGGTAAATGTTCGACCTCACGCACCATGTCATAACCAAAATAACCAAACAGGCCAGCGCTCATGGCTGGCAATAGGGCTTGTTCATTTTCATCGAGCTTTATACGGCTGTCTTGGATCAACGCTTCGAGACTATCGAAGACAGATCCGGCCTGGGCAACAAAATCCCCATCACCCTGTCGAATATAGGCGGTCCCCTGATCCGCTTTCCAAATCAGATCTGGTTCCAGCCCAATGATCGAATAGCGGCCGAGCGTTTCACCCCCTTCAACAGATTCCAGTAAAAAACTATTTTGTGATTGGCTCTGCGACTGTGGGGACCGCAATTTCAAAAAGGCTGATACAGGGGTTTCCAGATCGGCGCTAACGCGTCGCCAAACCAATTGCCGTTTACCCTGACTATACCCCTCAATGAAAGCTTCCCGCGACGGATAGGGGGCATTGAAACCGGCCTCTGCGCCGGGGCTATTGTTCATCGCTTGGGCCTATTGTCCATTGTCGGTTTGGAACAGGGCGCTGACAACGGCTTCATTGATTTTCACACCTTCTTCGTCCTGCATGACATTTTGATAGGCCATATAGGCTTCATTGGAAATTTGCGCCCCTAAAGCCTGTTTATATAAATTGATCATGGTGTCGCTTCCCTGCAGTAATGGCGGGTAGGAAACATCATCAATTCGAGCAATGACAACCCCATCTCCTTCGGGTTTCATGGCCCATGCCAATTCTTTTAGGTTGGTGTAAAATAATTGTTCATGGAGTTGCGGGGGTATCAGATCATTAGCCTTGGCCCGGTCTACGACAGTGTGGTTTAAGGCATAATTTTTCTCTGCGGCAACATCTTCTAGAGCAACCCCATCGGCCACTTTGGCCGTGATAGTGTCAATTTCTGCCTGCAATAAGGCGTTGGTTTTTTCAGCCTTCCACAGGGCGATGATCGTGTCGCGCACTTCTGACAATGGTTTTCGCGCTGGAGGTTGAATATTCATTAAAGAAAGGAAGAAATATCCGTTTTCAGTTTCCAGCGGCAGGGCCGGGGTTTCATCACCCTCTGGCAACAAAAAGGCTTCGTTTAATATTTCTGCGGGCAGATTGTCGACAATAGCCCCGCCGGGGGTAAACAAGGTTTGGTCAACCGGTCCATAAACCTGCATAGACAAACCAGCCCCTTCCTTCAGGGCTTCTTCTAGAGGCATGCCGGTATCGAGTAATTCTTCCACCGCCTCGATCGCCTCAATCATTTTGCGGCTGGTATCTTCTTCCAGAAGCTCTTGCTCCAATTGCCCACGGGCATCCTCGAAACTAATTGAAACGGAAGGGGTGATCGAAATGACTTCGACAATTTTATAGCCGAGGGGTGTTTTTAAGGGCCTATCCACAATGCCTTTCTGGGGTAGGGCAAAAGCGGCCTCAGCGATATTTTTATCGTACAGGTCTGATTGTTTCACATTGTCTTGTGTAATGCTGGCGAGCTTAATATTCTGTTCGGCAGCAAGCGCGGTAAAGTCAGTGCCAGCACGCAAGCGCTGCAATGCATTATTGGCTTCTTCCTCAGAGCGATAAGTCAGTGTGCGCAAACTACGACGCTCCGGCTCAGCCAGCTGATCCTTGCGTAACGCCCACAGGGTTTGAATATCCTCTTCAGAAACGCTTAGTCCTTCAGCAAAATCAGTAGGGCGCAGAATAACGGCTTTGAAGGTGCGATATTCTGGGGCAATGAATTTGTCCGTGTTTTGCTCATAATAGGCTTGGATTTCTTGTTCGCTTGGTTCAGCTATTTCTCCGAGCTTTTCCAGGTCAATATTGACCAGTGTTACGGCGCGGGCTTCATCTTGGCGCAACAATAAAAATTTGGCGAATGTGCGTGATGTATCAGCTGGTGCCCGTAATGTGACGGTCAATTGATTGCGGCGCAGATCATTGCGTACTTCTTTTTCAAAATCACGCACGGACATGCCAATTTGGCGCAAAGCACGCGCCATCTCCACATTATCCAGCTTACCGGTGATCGTATTTTTAAAATTGGGAATATCATTGATGTAATCACGCACCTGTTGCTCTGAACTGCCTAGGCCAAACTTGTCCGCCTCACTGTCCCATAGGGTGCGTGTGATGATGCGCTCCATGGCCAATTGGCCAAGCCCTGCATCAAGAGCCTGCTTGCGCGATAGGGCGGCCTGGCTTTCCGCTTCTTGACGCTGGATCAATTGTTTGAGCTCATAATCAAGCGTTTGAGGCGGTATTTTCTCTCCGCCAATGGTCAGGGCTGGTTGCTGCACCATACGACCCAATTCCGGCACCCCAAACACCCCGAAGGCGACAATCACCAGCCCGGCAATTACATAGGCCAAGGGGCCGTTGATGGCATTACGGATGAAGCTCAACATGGGGTGTCACCTGCCTTAATGGGGTCAAAGGAATTATGGCAATAAGCCGTTTTAGCGGAAAATTGCAAGGGGGTGAATGGTGATGACAATTCTCCCTGTTCAAGGCTAGTGAGACTCTGTATCCCTTTAATTTGGTTGTTTTGGGCCGCAAATTTAGAGTTTGGAGGGGTTAGATGCGCAAATTAATCGCCGGAAATTGGAAAATGAACGGGCTTCAGGGGGCTTTGGGCGAAATAGAGGCGCTAATCGCCCGGCTTGAAAAGGCCGAAATGACCGATTGCGACATTCTCCTCTGTCCGCCCTTCACCTTGCTGAGCGCCATGGTGGACCAACTTAAGGCCCAACCCGTGGCGGTCGGGGGCCAAGATTGCCACTGGCAAGAAAAAGGGGCCCATACAGGCGACATCAGCGCAGCCATGCTGGCAGATTGTGGAGCGACCTATGTCATTGTTGGTCATTCGGAGCGTCGGGCCGACCATGGTGAAAGCGATGAGGTGGTTCGCCAAAAGGCCGAAGCGGCCCTCTTGGCTGGCTTGACCCCGATCATTTGTGTGGGGGAGAGTTTGGATCAACGCGATGCCGGTGAAGCCGATCGGGTGGTTATGAGCCAATTGAAAGGGTCGGTACCCAAGGGACAGGAAAAATCATGCGTCATTGCCTATGAACCGGTATGGGCGATTGGCACCGGCAAGGTGGCATCTGCGGGTGATATTGAAGCCATGCATGGGGCCATTCGCAACGAGATCGGCGATGGGGTGCGTCTTCTTTACGGTGGCTCCGTAAAGCCATCCAATGCAGGTGAAATTCTCCATATCGACAATGTTGACGGTGCGCTGGTGGGTGGCGCCAGCCTATTGGCAGATGATTTTTATGGCATAATATCTTCTTGTTAAAATAACAAAGAAAACAATAATATAATGATTTATCTTCTTATAATACTTCTGCTTTTGGGCGTGGTTTTTTCCTATTATCATGATTGGTGGGTGAGTGATAAATATCCTGCAGAAGGGGATATGATCCGCCTTGATGGCACCAGCCTTCACTATAAGCGTTTAGGCACGCCGAGCCAGACAGCGTTGCCGCTTTTGTGCCTCCATGGGGCCAGTTGCAATCTGCGGGATATGGAACTGGCCTTTGCGGATCTGCTGGGGTCCCAGCGCGAATTGATCTTGGTCGATAGGCCCGGCCATGGTCATTCAGCCCGTGACCCGAATGATTCTGAACTGGCAGAGCAAGCGCGTAAAATCGGCCTTTTACTGGATCACCTCAATATACCAAAAGTTATAGTGTGTGGCCAAAGCTATGGGGCGGCGGTGGCCTTGGCTTTTGCGTTGCAGCGCCCGGATCTCACAGGCGGTTTGTTGTTGCTAGCACCGGTTTCTCACCCATGGCCCGGTGGCGTGGCGGCCTATCACAAAATATGCGCCAATAAATATATTGGTCCGCTGGTCACGCGCGCCATTATCGCTCCTTATGCGGCATGGCGGGGGCGATCTATGACTGAACGGGGGTTTCGCCCTCAAGCCTGCCCAGAGGGCTATTATGATCGGGTCGGGGTGCCCTTATTGTTTCGAAGCCGCTCTTTTCGCGCCAATTCAAAGGATATTGTCGCCTTGCACGCACAGGTCACGGCACAATCACGCAATTATGGAACCATCACCGTCCCGACAGAAATGCTGGCGGGCAGTCATGATCTGGCGGTTCTGGCCTCAATCCACTGCCGGGGGTTGCAGCGTCAATTACCCAATAGCCGTTTTTCCTATGTGGATGATGTTGGCCATCCCATCCACCATGCGGCTCAAATAGAAATCAAGGGGGCCTTAAAGCGCCTAGATCAGGCCATCCCAGAAGCCCATTAAGGCCCCTTATTGCCCCTTCTATTTGACTCTTGGCAAACGTGGCCGCGGGGGCTATAGGCTCAAGACCTCGAACAAAGACTAGGCCAGCGGCCATTGTACGCCGCACCGCTTGGACCCATATAGGTGGGGGCCCCAATAGGCTGGGGCATTGCCTCCGTGCCGAACCAATTTTGACTTGAAAGCTGACCATCATGATCCCTGTTCTTCTAACCATCCATGTGATCATCGTTCTGGCCCTTGTGGGCGTCGTATTGATGCAACGTTCTGAAGGGGGCGGGGCGCTGGGCATGGG
>JALWRV010000445.1 GCA_027080545.1 Parvularculaceae bacterium | reverse complement strand
AGATGGGCGGGCCGAGCAACTCATCACCGAGCTATACCGGCCGCTATTTCTGTCCGAAACCCCCATCGTCTTTACCAATCGCACCACTTCAGAGCTGACCAAATATGCCGCCAATGCTTTTTTGGCAACCAAGATCACCTTCATCAACGAAATGGCTGATATTTGCGAAAAAGTTGGAGCAAATGTGCAGGATGTGGCCAAGGGCATTGGCCTTGATGGGCGTATTGGCGGCAAGTTCTTGCATGCGGGGCCGGGCTATGGGGGGTCTTGTTTTCCCAAAGACACGCTGGCCTTGGTGCGCACCGCACAACAATTTAATACCCCGACCAAAATCGTCGAAGCCGTGGTCGAGATCAATGATGCCCGCAAAAAGGCCATGGCCGAACGCGTTGCCACCATTCTGGACGGATCGCTGGAAAATAAAAGCGTCGCTGTTTTGGGGCTGACCTTCAAACCCAACACTGATGATATGCGCGATTCACCATCCTTGGACATTATCCCCATGTTGCTTAAAGGCGGGGCAAAAGTGCGCGCACACGACCCGGTTGGAACCGAAGAAGCCCGCAAACATTTTGGTGACAGCATTGATTATTGCGAAAGCCCCTATGAAGCCATGGAAGGGGCCGATTGCGCCGTGATCATTACCGAATGGGATGAATATCGCGCCCTGTCCAATGACAAAATAAAGGCCTTGCTGAAACAACCCATATTGGTGGATTTGCGCAATATTTATGATCCGGTCTTCATGGCCAGTGATGGCATTGATTATCATTCCATTGGTCGGCCATCGCCGTCTCAACGATAAAGATTAGCTAATCGCCCTTACCCAAATATCCCGATACCATTTGCCAAAGCGATCCAGCCCTTCTGCTAGGCTGATTTTTGGTGCATAATCCAACTCTTTACGGGCGCGATCAATATTCGCCCATGTGCGCTCTACATCCCCCTGCTGCATGGGCAAATAGGTTTTTTGCGCTTCCATCCCCATGGCCTTTTCCATGCCCCCCACCAAATCCATCAATTGTTCGGGATTATCGTTGCCCAAATTATAAACCCGATGCGGGTGGCTAAGGCCATCCAAACGGTCAACAGGGCGATCAAGGGCCGCTAAAACCCCATCCACAATATCGGATATGTAAGTGAAATCTCGGCTCATCTTGCCTTGATTAAAAATTTTAATCGGTCGGCCTTCGCGCATAGCATCGGCAAACAGCCAATAGGCCATATCTGGGCGTCCCATTTCTCCGTATACGGTGAAGAAACGCAATCCTGTCAGGGGAAACTTATATAGGCGCGCATAGGCGTTGGCCATCAACTCGTTGGATTTTTTGGTGGCGCCATAATAGGAGACCGGATCATCGGTCATGTCGGTTTCCACGAAGGGCACTTTTGTATTGCCCCCATAAACGGAAGAAGAAGAGGCATAAAGCGTGTTGGTGCATTGAAAGCGCCGCGCTAATTCCAAAATATTTGCGGTGCCTATGAGATTGGACGCCGTGTAAGAGGCCGGATTTTCAATCGAATAGCGCACCCCAGCCTGTGCGGCCAAATGAATGATGCGGGTAATTTTAATGTCTTCAAGGGCTTCGGTTAGCGCGGTGGCATTGGCAATATCGAGCTGGAAAAAGCGAAATCCGTTTTCTTTTAGCAACGGGTCCAAACGCATTTGTTTGAGGCGCGGATCATAATAATCATTGAGATTATCAACCCCAACCACCTGTTCGCCGCGCTCTAAAAGGGCTTGCGTGACACGATGGCCGATAAACCCCGCCGCCCCTGTTACCAATATGGTCACATTTTCACTCCGCTTCAAATACCGGTTCGCCAGCCATCCCATCAACTGATAGCCATCAGACATCTCAGATTGAAGAACTTAGAGCTTGCTTTTGACCGATAGACTAATTTACGTCAATAAAAGGTATGGATTTTCAAGCCCCCCTCTCTTTACGGGAAAACCCCACACCGCTTACCCGTCAAGAGGCCCGCATTGGCCTGTTGGGGGGATCCTTTAACCCACCCCATTCTGGCCACCGGGCCCTATCGCTGGCTGCTTTCAAGGCCCTATCCCTTGACCAGATCTGGTGGCTGGTCAGCCCCGCCAATCCACAGAAAAGGCCTGAAGATTATGCCGCCTATGAGGCCCGCTTAAAAGCCAGCGTAACGCTAGCTCATCACCCGCGCATCCATATTAGCGATTTTGAGCAACATGCAGGCACTCAATATTCTTTCCATACCATCGAAGCCCTGAAACAGGCTTGGCCGGAGGTACATTTTGTCTGGCTTATGGGGGCCGATAATCTGGCAAGTTTTCACACTTGGAAAAACTGGCAGGCCATTTTTGATATGCTGCCCATCGCCGTCTTCAATCGGCCGGGCTATGGAGCGCGGGCGCTTCGGTCTCCGGCGAGCCGCGCCTTTGCCCATAGACGTCTTGCGGGGCGTCGCCTGCGCCGCCTAGCTCTTCAAGCCCCCCCCGCCTGGGGCTTTATCCGGGAGACCCAAAACCCAACCTCCTCAACCCAATTGCGCCAAAACAATCCAAGCTGGCTCACCGAAGGGGTTTTGACACCATGATAAGCGTGCTGTTGTCACTGAAGCGTTTAACCCAACTCTTGTCCGATATGGGGTGATTGTTTTTTGTCGGCCTATCAAATTATTGTGTCGACCAGAGCCTATATCATTGCTTGATGGGCCCGATCTGGCTTGACATTATTATCGATAAACGATAAGGTTTGCGTTCCGGGGTCAAATTAAATCAAGCTGCGTTGGTCCCGTCTGAGACCGCGTTGGGGAAAGCCAGCGGCAGCTTTTGCGACCCATGGAGAAGATCATGTCTATTTCTGAATCTGACAATAATGTCCCCACCTCAATACCCCCTAAAAAGACATCCCATGTCTGGCGCAACGCGACCCTTCTTGTTCTCGCACTCGTCGCCTTTGGCACATGGTGGGTTTATCAATATGGTGGCGAGCATGTTTCCATCAATGGCCACACAATTGACCAATTGCAGCCTTGGGAGGTGGTCGGCGGCGTTCTTCTGGCCATAATTGGTACCGCGATTGCGATCATTGGCGGTCTGATTGCTCTGATCATCGGCCTTGCTGCGACCGTTATCGCGTTGCTTTTGGCCGCCGGAGGTGTTGCCGTGGGCTTGTTTTTCACTCTGGGCACCCTGCTTGGTCCAGCCCTCTTGGCTGTTGCCATTATCATGCTGATACAGCGCGGAAACCGCAAAAAGGACGCTGTGCCTGAGCAAACATCTATCCCTGAGCAAGCATCTTAAAAATAGGTCAACACCCCCTTAACCCTCATCCCCCACGAGACAGGTGCCCACAAGGCTGGACCTGCAAGAGTGGGCACGGGAAGAGGGGGTGAGGGAGAATTTCCCATTTGCCTCTTTATCGCCTTGAAAATAGTGATAGGTTGCAATTGATATGTCATGCGCGGCTGGCCTTCAGGCAAATCGTCGCATTAACCACAGGAGACGGGTTCTGGTTTCACCATCGCAAACAGGCACGGGAAAAAAAACCGCTGCTAAAAAAACTGCTATTAAAAAAACTACCGTTAAGGCCAAAAAGCCATCGGCAAAAAAACGGGCTTCTATAAAGAGCCAATCCAGCGCTTCTGGTGCTAGCCTCGCGAATACTATCCGCAAAACCACAAGCCGCAAAAAAGCCACCACCCAGACGCCTGATGCTGTTAAAAAATTACTGTCCCTATTGGTAAAACAACTCGATGCCGATAAGGCCGAACAGATCACCACCATTGATCTTGCGGGCAAAACCGACTTCGCCGATGCAATGATTCTAGCCAGCGGCCGTTCTGGACGCCATGTAGGGGCGCTGGCGGATAAAATTGCCCGTTGCCTGAAAGCTGAAGGGGTCGATGGGATTGCCGTCGAAGGGATGTCCGTGTGTGATTGGGTTTTGATTGACGCCCACGATATTATTATTCACCTGTTCCGGCCGGAGGTGCGCGCCTTCTATGATCTGGAGCGTATTTGGCTTGATGAAGATGTGACGCACCCGGCCCAAGACAAACAAGCCCCATAGGTCAGCGCCCAAGACCTTCACCACGCACCCTGCTTATGCTTCGTCTTCATATTTTTGCTATCGGTAGGCTGAAAGCGGGACCGGCTTTTGATTTGTGCCAAGACTATCAGCAGCGCTTGCAAGCGAGTGGGCGGGGGATTGGGCTGGATGGTCTTAAATTTACCGAAATTGAAGCCCCTAAAGGCCTCACCGGAAAGGCACGTCAAGATCGCGAATCGGCCTTATTGTTGCGCCATGTTCCCGACGGCGCCACTATTGTCGTCCTTGATGAAACAGGCAAGGCCATGACCAGTCGCGGCTTCGCTAATCTTATTGCGGATATCCGCGATCAAGGCGTCGGGGATATTGCTTTTCTCATTGGCGGGGCTGATGGACATGGGGATGTTTTACACCAACAGATAAAGCAGAACAAAGCCCGCACTTTGTCTTTCGGGCCCAACACTTGGCCACATATGTTGGTGCGGGTGATGCTCGCGGAACAGCTTTTCCGGGCGGCGACAATTTTGAGCGGCCACCCCTATCACCGAGAGTAGATATATTGGCCGAGCAGGCCTATGGATAAGCCATGCGATTGCCTTTGATCATAGCCTTCTTATTGACCATGCCCCTATGGCACGCCACCGCATGGGCCCAGTCACAAGATGACCCGCCTAGCGAGGAACAATTACGCACCATACAGCAGCAATTGGAAGAAAACGCCCGAACCGCTGCAGAAATTGAAGCCGCGCGCAAGCAGCGCGAGGCCGAATTGATTGGCCTGCGCGCACGATTGATCGAGACGGCCGATTCGCTCAAAGCCGCCGAGCGGGACGCCACCGAACTGGAAAAACGCATCGCTGATTTAAGCGCTGACGAAGCCATCGCCCGGGGGTCTCTTGCCACCAAACAACAACATTTAAGTGAAATGCTGGCGGCCTTGCAGTCACTAGAAATAGCCCGCCCCCCTGCGCTGGCGGTTTCGCCCGATGATGCCGCCGAGGCCGCCCGGGCCGCCATGGCGTTGTCAACCGCTGCCCCTCTATTGGCGGCACAGGCCGATTCATTGCGGGCGCAAATAGACAGGCTCTCCGCCATGCAAAAGCGGCTGGATGAACAGAAAAATGATCTACGTCGGGTAGAGCGGGAGCTTGATGCACGCCGCCAAGTTTTGGAAAATCTGCTGACAAGGAAAGAGCAGGAAAATGCTTTGGCCAAAAGACGGGCCGAAGCGCTTTATGCAGAAAATAAACGGCTTGAACAAAGAGCCTCGAATATTCGCGAATTGCTCGAAGAAATTGAACGCAGTCCGCAAATGGCTGAAACGACGCCGATCCCGCAACCCAGCCCCTTGAACCTGCCCGATAATGATCGCGGCGAATCACCCTTGGACAGGCGTCCCAGCCTAGAGGTCTATGCCAATTTGCCCGGCAAATTTTCTGCCGCGCGGGGTATGCTGCCGCTGCCGGTCACAGGACAGACCAGTGCCACCTATGGCAAAGTTGCCGCTGACGGGGCTAAGCTGGAAGGGGTCCGTATTCGCACCCGATCTGGCGCGGTGGTTACCGCCCCCTTCTCCGGTGCTGTCGCTTTTGCCGGACAAATTGGGCGGCTGGGCAATATTTCCCTTCTCGATGTGGGAGAAGGCTTTCATCTCGTGTTTATCGGGCTGGGCCAGTTGGAAGTAAAAAAGGGCGACCAGATCTCTGCTGGTGAAGTTATTGGCTATATGCCCGAAGGGCAAACCCGTCCCGAATTGGAATTTCAAGTGCGCAAGAACCAATTACCACAAAACCCCAAAAAATGGCTTCAACCCACAGGTTAACCGGATATTCTCATAAAATTACCGTCACATTTCAATGACCAGCCTTGGCATTAGTGGGGAGTTCGTGCCACTATCCCATGGGAGATTTTTCCTCCCCTTTTCAGACCCTCTATCGGGCCTGTGGATATCCTTTCGTTCACCCGCCCCTCTTAAAAAAGAAGGGCCAGTAAAAAGATTAAAGCGCGAATGTCTGAAAATCTGAACCCATCTAATACCACCCAAATCCTCCACTCAAAACCGAAAGCCCGTCGCCATAAGCGTGGGTCTGTTGCCGGTCTGATGATTTCGGCCTTTGCGGGCTCGGCCATTACCGCGGTTTTGCTCACCGCCGGTTTTGCCCGCTCCGGCCTCAATGCGGAGACATTCCGGCAGTTGGACCTGTTTGGGCAGGTGTTTGAAATTGTCGAAGATAATTATGTCACCCCCCCCGATACGCAAAAAGCGATTGAAGGGGCGATTGATGGCATGTTGATGAGCCTTGATCCCCATTCGAGCTATATGTCGCCGGATGATTTTGTGCAGATGCAGGAGCAGACACGCGGCTCTTTCGCCGGGCTGGGCATTCAAGTGACCATGGATAATGAAGGTCGGGGCAAGGGGCTGGTACGGGTGGTCTCGCCAATCGATGATACGCCAGCCGCACGCGCCGGTGTTGAGGCCAATGATCTGATTTACGAAATTGACGGTAAACCGGTTTTCGGTCTGACCCTCGACGAAGCGATTAGCAAGCTGAAAGGCCCTCGTGGCTCCAGTGTCAAAATCAAAATTTTCCGTGAATCGGCCCAAGAACCCATTGATCTGACCTTGGTACGCGACATCATCACCGTCAATCCGGTGACCTCGCGGGTAGAGCGCGATCAATATGGCTATTTGCGCATCTCCAGCTTCACCGATCAAAGCACGGGTAAAATGCTCGATGCCATTAGCACCATGGACGAAGAAATCCCCGGCGGCATGAAAGGCTTGGTGTTAGATTTGCGCAATAATCCCGGTGGTCTTCTAGATCAGGCGGTGGCCATTTCTGACGCCTTTTTGGTTGGCGGTGAAATTGTTTCTACCCGAGGGCGCAACCCTAAAGATACGGTGCGCGAGCTGGGCACCCCCGGGGATATCATGAATGGTCGCCCCATCATTGTGTTGATCAATGGCGGGTCGGCTTCGGCTTCGGAAATTGTTGCCGGGGCCTTGCAAGACCGCAACCGGGCGTTGATCTTGGGCACAAAAAGTTTTGGTAAAGGGTCCGTGCAAACGGTGCTGCCTCTACAAAATGGTCTCAACGGTGCCCTGCGCTTGACCACCGCGCGCTATTACACACCAGCCGGGCGCTCAATTCAGAAACTGGGCATTGTGCCCGATATCGCGGTGCCGATCACACGGCCAGGTCAAGACCCGGATGATGTCAGTGAAGCGCGAACCGAAGCCAGCCTACCCGGTGCCTTGGACAATGATGCCCTCGATGCTTTGGTGCAAAGAGATGATGATGGCAACCCGCTGGCAGAGGATACATCTATTCTGGTGGACCCAATCGAATGCCCCTTAGAGGAAGATTGCCAGCTTGAAGAAGCGTTGGACATTTTGCAAAACAACAGCCAATTCCGGTCATATCTCGCGCAAGCCGGAGAGATTGACCGATAACCCATTATAAATTCAATCAAAGTGGCGATCCAGCTTTACGGATCGCCCTTTTTTTCATCACCATTTTTGAAATTATTTTGATCTGATGAATAAGCCTGACAAAAAAATAACCCTCGCCACCTGTTTGGAACAGCCCGCCTTAAGTGCCAGCGATACATTATTGAAATCTGCGCTGGAAGCTGAAGGCTTTTTGGTATCAAGCGCTCCATGGAATGGTTCTTTTGCTCCTTTTGCTGAAGCCGACATGGTCCTCATACGCTCCACATGGGACTATTTTGACAAGCTTGATGAATTTTATGGCTGGCTCGAAAAAATGCAAAGCGCCCATCTGCAGGTTGAGAACAGTCCAGAGATTTTGCGCTGGAATGCCTGTAAAGACTATCTGTTCGAATTAAGTTCAGCGGGCGTGAACCTTCTTCCCACACTCAAAGTTGACCCGACACCAGCCGCTATTCTGGCCACAGCGAAAGCACAAAATTGGCATCGGGTGGTTTTGAAATGCCTCGCCTCTGGCGGCGCAAAGGGGCTTAGCGTATTTCATATTGATGAGCCCGGCGCGATAGAGGCCGCTCTCCAAGCCGCCCTTCCCTACCAGCAGCATGGCTTGATGTTGCAGCCATTTTATCCACAGATTGAGCATGGCGAGCTTTCTCTACTATTCTTCGGTGGTCAGTTTTCCCACGCTGTCCTAAAGCGGCCAAAAAGCGGTGATTTCCGGGTTCAGTCGGTTTATGGCGGGGCCTATGATCTGTTTGAACCCGACCAAGCCACCCTTGAAGTTGCCCGCCAAATTTTAAGCAAAGCCCCCGGCGGGGCGCAACAGCCACCAGCCTATGCCCGTATTGATGGGCTGCTTATAGACGGCGCATTTCAATTAATGGAAATGGAGTTGACCGAACCGGAATTGATGTTCGAGCAAATGCCCTCAGCCGCCAAACGGCTGGCGGCGGTTTTGAAAGCCCGTCTTGGCTAAGAATGTCTCTGTTGAAAATGTCTTTGCTGATAATAATGGGTTTTTATTTTTTCTCTTTTTCCAATTCTTCATTAGCCAATTTTTGCAAGGCAACATAATCAACCTTACCGGTGCCCAATACGGGTATATCTTCTACCGTTAGAAATTTACGCGGCACTGCCAGCTCGGGCACGCCGTGATTTTGCGCCCAATGCAGCAAGGTTGAACGGTCCGGCTCTGGGTTTTCCGTCAACAAAATAATTTGCTCGCCCTTTTTATCGTCCGGCACTGCCACAGCCGCGTGCAGAAATTCCGGCCACACCACGGCGGCACAATTCTCCACCACCGAGAGAGAAACCATTTCGCCGCCCAATTTAGCAAACCGCTTGAGGCGACCACGGATCGACATATAGCCACCGCCATCAATATCAACAATATCTCCCGTATCATGCCAGCCATCGGGTGGCACCTGAATTTCCCCCGGCTTTTCCGCCATTAAATAGCCGCACATCACATTAGGGCCGCGAATGAAAAGCCGTCCGCCATTTTGCAGCCCTTCGACCGGCTCTAACCTTGTCTCAATCCCCGGTAGCATTTTCCCAACCGTTCCGGCGCGAATGTCACCCGGTTGATTAACCGCGATCACGGGGGCTGTTTCTGTCACCCCATATCCTTCCAGCACATTAAATCCAAACTGGCTTTTGGCCAGACTGCGCGTCTCATCGCGCACCCGCTCTGCACCACACACCGCATAGCGCACGGAGCTTAGCGCCCCGGGCTTGGCCGTTTTCATGTAGCGATGCAAAAAAGTATCTGTAGCAAACAAGATGGTGGCTTTGGTTTTGCGGACCAGCTCCGGTATCAGCTTAACATGAAGCGGTGAGGGATAGGGCACCACCGGATGGCCATCAAAGAGAGGATAGAGGGTGCCCCCTGTTATGCCAAATGAATGGAAGACCGGCAGCGGGTTGAAAAATATGTCCGATGGCTCCAGTTCCACATGGGCGATTACTTGCTCCACATTCGCCAAAATATTTTGATGGGAAAGCACCACCCCCTTGGGCGTACCCTCGGTGCCGGACGTAAATAATATTACCGCCGGGTTGGTCGATTTAGGGGGCCAATAAAAAAGCTGTGGCAGATAGGGACCAAGGGCTGCGCGCAATTTGTCCAGACCGCTGAGCTGCTCTTTGATATCTTCCAAATAGATAAAATTGGCCTCTTGGGATAGCGCATCCACAAGCCCTTGCAGCTCTCCCACTTCGATAAATTTACGCGCGGTCAAAATGGTTTTAACCTGCGCGGTCTTGAGCGCAGACAATAGATTTCGGGGCCCGGCCGTAAAATTTAACATGGTCGGGACGCGGGCGATGGACTGCAATGCAAAGAAAGTGACAATGGCGCCGGTTGAAGTGGGCAAAAGCACCCCAACATTTTCGCCGCGTGCCGTTTTTTTGGCAATGGCGCTGCCCAGAGCAAAGCTCGCCCGGGTTAAATCCATATAGGTCAGGTCTTTAGCAGACGGGTCAATGATCGCCTTTTTTTTGCCGCCAAACTTCCCCATGGTCGTCAACAGACGGGAAAAAATGGTGCTGTGGGAGCGCGCCCTTATCCGTCTTTGACTTTTGGCCGCCTTGCGGGCCAGACGCTTTTTAGCTTCGGCAACCTCTTTTTCTTCTGCCAAGCGAACCAGATTTTCAGCCCTTTGAGCCTTGTCTTCCGGCATTTCCGCCGCAGACATTTGGCTTACACCAGCTTCCGGGGTCTTGGTGCCGGTGATTTGGTTCTCACCCTTT
>JALWRV010000444.1 GCA_027080545.1 Parvularculaceae bacterium | reverse complement strand
TAGCGCAAGTGAATTTAATTGTTAATTTGGTTACAAAAGCAGAAAAATTTATACGCACCCTGATTTTTCTATTTTTGCCAATTATGGGCGACTAGCAGGGGTCATTTAGACAAATATCGCAAAAAATACAAAAATGGTCTCAACCGAAGCTAGCCTTGAAATTCGGGCAAGCGCACCACCAGCCCATCAAGCTCTTTGCTCACTTTGATCTGACAAGACAGCCGGGAATTTTCCTGCTTTTCTTGGGCGAAATCGAGCATGGATTCTTCCATGGCCTCCGGGGTACCGGTTTTCTCGCGCCAAGCTTCATCCACAAACACATGACAGGTCGCACAAGCACAAGCACCGCCACAATCAGCATCAATGCCGGGCACCATGTGGCGAACAGCCGCCTCCATCACGCTTTGGCCTTCTTCCGCGTCAATGTCATGGGCTGTCCCATCATGCTCAATATAGGTAATTTTTACCATGGGCCTTCCTGCTTACTGCCTGCCTGATGAGCGCATTTAGGGATTAAACGGGGTAAGGTCAATGCAAGGGGCAACAAGCCCAGACCATCAAACGCCGCCAAAGACATATCATGCCCTGAGGGGCCCAACCCTTAGGAGATAGATTTTATGGCCCCCAGCCTTTATAGCTCTCCCATGATCCAATCCCACACCTTGACCAGCCTCACCCTTGAAACACCAACCCAAACCGCCGCCTTGGGGGCACATTTATGGCCCCTATTACAAAGCGGCGATTGCCTCTTGCTGTCCGGCCCCTTGGGGGCTGGTAAAACCACCTTCGCCCGGGGGGTAATACAAGCTGCCTGCGGCCATGAGACAGATGTACCATCGCCGAGCTTCTCGCTATTGCAAACCTATGATGCCACCCCCGCCCTCTGGCATTTCGATCTTTATCGCCTTGAACAGCCAGACGAGATTTGGGAATTGGGCTGGGAAGAAAGTTTCGACGCAGTGCGCCTGATCGAATGGCCACAAAAAGCCACCCCTCTCATGCCGAAAGACGCCCTGCTACTCTCCTTTGGTGAGCCGGATGCCAAAACCCCAACCCAGCGGCAACTTCATTTCCAAATATCCCCTGTTGGTGGCCCTCAGGAACAACATTGGCAATCCGTGCTGAACATCCTGACAAATAGCCGCAAACCCTTATAAGCTTTTCCCAAGAAGGGATGCCGTTGATTTATGAATATGCAAGAGCGCGAAGCACTGAAAAATGTTTTTTTAAACCAAAGCGGCTGGGCGCAAGCAAACCGCCAGCCCATTGCCGGTGATGCCTCAACACGCGCCTATAGCCGTTTAGTCCAAGCCGATGGGACCAAGGCTATTTTAATGGATGCTCCCCCCGCCAGTGAAAGCGCCGCCTGCCCCCCGGATTCCACCCCACAACAGCGCCGCGCGCTCGGCTATAATGCCGCTGCTCGCCTTGCGGGACCTAATCTCGGCGCCTTTCTTGCCATTGCAAAATGCTTACGCGAACTGGGGCTCAACGCCCCTGAAATTTATGCCGCTGACGCGACAAATGGCTTTGCTATCATTTCCGATCTTGGCACCGGCCTCTATGCTGCAACCATCGCCCAACAGGCAAAATCGACCCGACCGGCTTTTGAACAAAAACTATATGAACGGGCCTTGGATGCCCTATTACACATTGGGCAAAATTTTACCGCCCCCCATCAAATCAAAGACTATGTTTTGATGGAATATGATCTAACAGCACTTCTGGCAGAAATAGATCTACTGCAGGAATTTTACATACCCTTTATGGGAGGAAATGGTTCTTCTCTTGATGACAAGGCGCTTTATGCGTGGCGTGAAGTATGGACCGCTTGCCTAAACGCTCTTTCCCCACCGTCTACCTTGGTTCTGCGCGATTATCATGCCGAAAACCTGCTTTGGTGCCCACAAGAAAAATCCCTGCGCCAAGTCGGTATTATTGATTTTCAAGATGGCCTGTTCGGACAGGCTGCTTATGATCTGGTCTCCCTGCTAGAAGATGCCCGGCGCGATGTAAGCCCTGAAATGGTCGCCCATCTCTATCAATATTATTGCGACAAAGCAGCCGTCCTTTCCCTTGATTTCAACGAACAACAATTCGCCTGTGATTATGCTATATTAGGTGCCCAGCGAAATGCAAAAATTCTTGGTATTTTCGCCCGTCTCATTACCCGTGATAACAAACCCTCTTATGGCAAATTGATACCACGGGTGCGGGCCCACATGCAGCGCAATCTCGCGCACCCCCTACTTGGGCCCGTGCGCGCGTGGTTTCAAACCTATACACCGGAACTGGCCCTGCATAATGGATAAGACAACGCCCCCCCTTCACCACGCGATGGTTTTTGCTGCCGGTTTCGGCACCCGCATGCGTCCGCGCAGCTTGCATTTGCCCAAGCCTTTAATCGAAGTCGCAGGCAAGCCGTTGATAGATTATACATTGGATATGCTGGCCGACGCCGGGGTTGAGCAGGCTGTGGTCAATGTCCACTATCTCGCCGACCTATTGGAGGCCCACCTCAACCAACGGCACAGACCAACAATTCTCATTTCTGACGAGCGTCATAAAATTCTCGAAACCGGCGGGGGCTTGGTTAAAGCCTTACCCCTGCTTGGGAAGACCGCTTTTTTTTGCTGCAATACCGATGCGATATTGCAAGGGGTAAAACAAGAAAACCCGCTGGTGCGCTTAATCACCCATTTCGATCCCGATAAAATGGATGCGCTTTTGCTCCTTTGCCCACGGGAACATAGCACCGGCTATGCAGGCAAAGGCGATTTTTGCCTTGATGATGAGGGTGCGGGCGCCATTCGCTGGCCCGATCCTGATATGCCCTCCCAAGACCCTCTCATCTACACAGGCTATCAAATCATTCACCCCCGTCTCATTCAAACATCGCCTGCCACAAGCGATGAGGCCTTTTCTCTTAAGCTGTTTTGGCAAAACGCCATCACGCAAGGCCGCGCCTATGGCCTGCGCCATCGCGGTTCATGGATGCATGTGGGGGATGAACAAGGCTTGGCCGAGGCCCAACAACGCCTATGGGGAAAAGAGACTCGGAATGGATAAAACCACGCAACCCGAAAAGGCAATTAGGGACAAAGAGGAGATTTGGGATAAAGAGAAACCACATCTTTGGACCATGCCGGCTTCGGCAGATTTTCTCACAAGCCTCACTTCAGAATTATTGCGTCACTATAGCGACCAGCCACAACAGCTCGCTCGAATAACTATTTTCCTCCCCACAAGACGGGCGACCCGCGCCCTCAGCCGCGCTTTTTCAAAACAACACCCAGACCCCATCCTTCTACCCGTGATGCGCACATTAAGCGACATCGACACCCTTGATTTGCTCGATATCGAAGCGCTCGTGCCATTCGACCAATTACCGGCCGACCTCAAAGCCCCACAGACCCCCACGATGGTGCGCCAATTTTGGATCGCCCACCTGGCCCGTGCCTATTTGGAAAAAAATCACCCAGATGGACACGCACCCTCTTGGCCCCTAGCCCTTAACGCTGCTGACAGCCTGACCCATTTGCTTGATGCCATGCTAGCCGAAGAGATTGACCCGGATAAAGTCAAGGATATCGTCCCTGAAGAATATGCCGCACATTGGCAAAATAATTTAAAATTTCTCGAAATCATATTGCAACAATGGCCGCTTGAGCGCGCCCGTCTTGGCACCATTGACCCGGCACAAAAACGCAGCGCCCTGCTCAACACGCTGGCCGATATTTGGCAAAAAAAACCACCACAAAACCCGATCATCATTGCTGGCTCCACTGGCTCTTTACCGGCTGTTGCCCATCTCATGCGCGTGGTTGCTGAAATGCCCCAAGGCCATGTCATATTACCCGGCCTCGACACCCGCATGGAGGTGTCAGAATGGAATCAACTGGACGACCCCCACCCGCAAATGGGGATGAAGCATTTGCTGGAGAAATATTTTCCGGAAATTGAGCGCCAGAAGATTCCAAATTGGCCACATGAAACAAAAAAACAGAAGGCCAGCTTCTCCCGGGAAGAGCTTATCCGCCTAGCCCTGCAACCGGCGAACAGTACCGATGGCTGGCATCGACAAATCAACCATTTACGCCAACAACCAAGCCTTGAGCAGGCTATAAAAGGGCTTCATATCGCCACCCTTGCCGACGAAGACAGTGAAGCCGAAGCCATTGCCCTATTGATGCGCGAATGTGCCCAAGAAAAAACCAAAACATGCCATCTCATTACGCCAAACCGCCTTTTAGCCAAGCGCGTTTCAGAAAAATTACGACGCTGGGATATTCATATTGATGACAGTGCGGGGGTCACATTGGGTGCCAGCCTGCGCGGCGAATTTTTACAGCTCGTCGCCAATTGGCTACCGAACCCGTCTGACCCTGTGGCCTTAATGGCGCTACTCCACCATAAATTATTCACCGGTGGTCTCGATGCCGCTCCCCTATCCCTTGCCAGAGACCAGATCGATTTTGCCTTAAGGGGGTTCCGGCCAGGTGAAGGTTTCACCGCTTTGGAAGAACGTTTGCGATATGGCTTTTTGTGGTTGAGTTGGGATGATGACCCGCAACCATTTTGGCAACAAAAACGCGAAAAGCGCTGGCAACAAATGGCGCCTTTGGTAAGCGCCTTAAAAACCGCTTATCAAATGTGGCATCAACAATTTGCACGCGACAAAGCCATAGATTCTGCGCGCCTCCTCCAAGCGCATCTCGATTGCGCCCAATATTTATCCACCACCGAAACGGCAGAAGCGCCAATATGGATGGAACGCGACGGCGAAGCCATCGCGCAAATCGCGCAAGATTTTCTGGACTTGCCTAATTTGCAACCGCGATTAAGCGCGCGTGACTATCCACATTTCTTCGCTGCCCTGTTGGAAAATCAGCAATTATACCAAACCGGCCTCACCCATCCCCGCCTTACCATTTTAGGCCCCCTCGAAGCCCGTCTTTTACAAGCAGACCGGGTCATCCTCGGCGGATTAAACGAAGGCACATGGCCCAGTAGCGGCACACAAGACCCGTTTTTATCACGCCCCATGCGCGATATTCTCACCCTGCCCTCACCGGAACGACGCATTGGCTTGGCGGCCCATGACTTCGCCCAAAGCTGCGCGGCACCGGAAATTTATCTAACCCGCTCACAACGCGCCGAGCGAGCCCCCACCACCCCTTCGCGCTGGCTCTTGCGTTTGCAAAATATTCTTCAGGGCTTGGGTCTTTATCATCAAGTGGACCAGTCCAAAAAACTAATGGCGTGGCGCGATGCGCTTTACACCGTCCCCCCGGCAGAACAAGTACAAATCAGCCGCCCCACACCAAAACCAGCCGTTCATTTACGACCACGCAAACTCTCGATAACCCGTGTCGAAACCCTCATACGTGACCCCTATTCAATTTTCGCCCGCTATATTTTGCACCTCGCCCCCCTAGACCCTCTGGATGCAAAGGCAGATGCTTCTCTACGCGGCACTCTATTACACGCCATATTAGCAGAAGCCATTGATAAATATTTTGATGCTCCGGCTGAAGATTTGCGTGAGCGCTTACAAGAAATATTGGATCGACGCCTGACAGAGGGCCATTTCCCGGAATGGCTGCAAGCCCTATGGCGATCCCGAATGGAGAAATCTTTTGCGTGGTTTGCCTCCTTTCATGCTGACCAGCGCCAACATTACCCCAAAACCCTATTGGAGCACAAAGGAGAGCTCACCCTCGATGATTTTCCCGCAGGCCCTTTTACGCTTACAGCCAAAGCCGATCGCATTGATTTTAATGAAAAAGGCCACAGCGCTATTATTGATTATAAATCAGGCACAGTGCCAAGTGGCAAAGTCGCCCGCCTTTTTAATCCGCAACTCCAACTAACCGCCCTTATTTTGCTCAATGGCGGTTTTAAAAACTTAACCCCAAAACAAATTGATCGTCTCGCTCTCATCAAAATATGGAATCGCAAAGAAGACGATAAAGACGACCTCATATTTGAAGACGATGACCTGTCTCACCTAATAGAAGACGCCCAAAAACACGCCCTTGATCATTTGCGCGCCTATGATGCGGAAAAAATCCCCTATCTTTCGCAACCACGGGCCCAGTTTCTCAATCGTTTTGGCGATTATGACCATCTCGCTCGGCGCGGTGAATGGGCCAGCCAAGGAGGGGAAGATTAAGGGCTGATGAACGATATTATCCGCAATAAAGAATATGCCGAAACGCTGCGACGACAAATCGAGGTGGCCAACCCATCCATCAATGCCTTCGTTTCGGCCAATGCCGGCTCAGGCAAAACACGCGTCCTTACCGATCGCGTTATTCGCCTATTGCTTGCCAATAACCCACCGGACAAAATTCTCTGTATCACCTTCACAAAAGCGGCTGCGGCGGAAATGGCTAGCCGCCTGTTTTCCATTCTCGGCACATGGTCCTTGCTTGATGATGACGCTCTCAGCCTTGCCCTCAAACAATTACTGGGCGAGGAACTATCTTTAAAGCCAGAACAATTAGCCGCAAGCCGAAAGCTATTTGCGCAGGCCCTTGAAACCCCCGGCGGTCTTAAAATTTTGACCATTCACGCTTTTTGCGAAAACATATTGCGTCGCTTTCCGGTAGAATGCGGCATTGCTCCGGGCTTTACGGTCATGGGGGAAGATGACGCCGCTTTGTTGCAACAAACCATAATTGAAAATTTTGCTGCCAGCCTGCCCCAACGCAACCATCAGGTGCGCGCGGCATTTGACATCCTGTCCTCTCAAATGAGCGAAGAGGATCTCACCAAAAGCCTATTGACCATGGCCAAAAACTTCTCCCCCCTTCAAGCGCAATTGGGAACGCCGCCAAATTTCGGCTATCTATCCGCCTATTACGGAGACCAACCAGAAAAAACCGAGGCAGAAAATCAAGCGAACTATTTCACTCTTTATGACAAAGCCCCAATCAATCAATTTATTGATGCTTTAAGAAAACACGCCGGCACCCAAAATGATAAACAACGCGCCTATCTTGAGCAATCCTTAGCTAAAACAGATGATGAAAGTCGCTGGTCTTTATTACAAAAAATATTCTTAACCGGTGCTGGCTCTCTGCGCAAAAACCTATTCACCGCCAACTGCGCCAAGGAATTTCCAGAACTGTCTGAAACATTTATCCAGCTACAAAAAACCTTTATCGCGTGTGAAGAAAATTTTCGGGCCATGGCTGCCTATGACACTATGCGCCACCTATATTCTTTGGCACAAGAAATCGCTGGCGATTATTTCCAACGCAAAAACGCCCTCGGCCTGCTTGATTTTGATGATCTGATCACAGCCACGAAAAAACTGTTCGCTAACCATATTGATTGGGTCATGTATAAGCTCGATAGCGGCCTGTCCCACATTCTTCTCGACGAAGCACAAGATACAAACGCCGATCAATGGCATGTCATCACCCCCCTCATCCGAGAATTTTGTGCCGGAATCGGCCGCACATCCTCGCCGCGCACCGCCTTTGTGGTGGGGGATGAAAAACAATCCATTTTCTCCTTCCAGGGGGCCGAGGTCGCGCTCTTCACCCACTATCAAGAATGGCTGGCAGAGTCTTCCGCACAAGCACAAATTGGCTTTGCCAACCCCACCCTCAACCATTCTTTTCGCTCGACCGTGCCGGTGCTGCGTTTTGTCGATCAGGTTTTTACAGAAGAAGCTGCCAAGGCTGGCGTTTGCCCCTCAAAAACCCTCAACCACACAGCGGCACGAGCAAAAACCCCCGGGCGCGTTGGACTGTGGCCCTTGGCATGGCGAGAAAAAGAAGATCCGGGCAGGCCGTGGGACTTGCCCCTCGATAGCCCCGACAAAAAAGACCCGGCTGATAAACTTGCCGCAGAGATCGCAAAAACCCTGAAAGATTGGATCCACACGCGCTTACTACCAGCCAGAGGGCGGGTCATAGAGCCTGGGGACATTCTGATCTTGTGCCAAAGACGTGGGAAGTTTTTCCATGCCATGATACGCGAGCTATCCCGTCTCGCCATACCCTCGTCTGGCTCTGACCGCCTGAAGCTGTTGGAAGATGTGGCGGTAAAAGATTTGCTGAGCCTGATGCGTTTTTGCGTGCAACCCGCCGATGACCTCTCCTTAGCAGAACTATTGAAAAGTCCCTTTTTTGCTTTTGACGATGCACAATTGACCGCGATTGCCGCTGAACGCGGTCATAAAACACTTTGGCACTCCCTCAAAAATAGCCCCTACACAGACACCATATCGCGTTTACGCTTTTATAAATCAATCAGCACAAAAAGAGGCCCTTATGCTCTCTTATCCGCCTTTTTGAATGAGGGCACCCCAACCGGCTGGCAACGACTATATAAGCGCATTGGCGCCACATCCAACGAAGCCGTTCAGGAAATCCTTAATGAAGCTCTTGGCTTTGAAGCCAAAAACCAACGCTCAACCCTCGCCTTCTTGAACTATTGCCTTGGATTGGAAAAAGAAATCAAAAAGGAACTGGAAAGTGACAATGATTTGGTGCGGGTGATGACCGTTCATGGGTCCAAAGGATTGCAAGCCCCAATCGTTTTTTTGGCTGACGCCTCTTTCATACCGAAAAACAAACATAGCAAACTTTTCTTCACCCCCGACAAAGCGCCCATCTACCATCCCCCGAAAAAGAAGCTGCCAACCGCCTTTGAAGCCCATAACGAAGTGATAGAACAACAAAAACGCGAAGAATATAATCGCCTTCTCTATGTGGGCTTAACGCGCGCGGCTGATGAGCTTTATATTTGCGGTCATACGGACCACTCAACCTCGCCAGAAGCATGGCTAGAGCGCCAAGAAAAGAAAAACAGCGCAAGCTGGTATTACCTTTGCCATAGGGCCATGACGGCCTTGGAGAGCCAAAACGAAAAAATAACCAAAGCCCCCATTATAGATAATGCCGAGCCCATGCTTATTTTTGAAAATGATCAAACCCCCATGCCGCACAAACCGTCTGAAAATGAACCGGATGCAGATGTGCCGCTGCCTCCTTGGTTGCATGAGAATTGCCCTCCGGAAAAATCACCCCTCTTTTATTCGCCTTCCCTTGACCAATCGCAGCCAGACCCCACACCGGTTGTGGCCCCGACCATCAGCACCGATAAAACCCAAAGCCTCTCGCCGCGTTTGCGCGGGGTGGTGATGCATGAACTGCTCGAACGCTTACCGGCTTTTTCGCCAGCAGAGCGTCCCCGTCTCGGCAAAACCATAATTGACCACCATCATCCAAATTTACCCCCATCGGAGGCCAAAGCCTATCTCGATGAAGTGCTGCGGGTGATGGCGGATCCGATGCTGGCCCCCCTCTTTTCCGACACGGCCCTCGCAGAAGCATCGATTGCCGGCACTGTGGTCGTGGCAGGCAAACCAATTGCTTTTTCAGGCAAGATAGACCGCCTACACATTACTGATGATCAGGTCTTGATTGTCGACTATAAAACCAATCGCCCCCCACCAGAGACGGCAGATGATATTCCAGCGGTCTATCTGGCTCAAATGGCGGCTTATAAGGCATTACTCCAGCCCCTTTATCCAACCCACACAATCACCGCATTTTTGCTCTGGACATGGACCGGCGTTCTTATGCAAGTCCCTGATAACATGATGGAAAAAGCGCTAGAACGGGCTTTCTCCGGGGTTGGTCCTGACTAGCCTTGCCCCCTTCAATTACACATGATCAGAGCCTCCCCATATTGCAGTGGCCAACAAAACCCCTATGTTCACTATTACAGGCGGGGCCAACCCGCCCGTCCGACCAAAATAAAAGAGGGATGCATATTATGGCAAGCATAGCCGTTTCAGACGCAGATTTTGAGGCGAAAGTCCTCAAGGGCGAAGGCGATATATTGGTAGATTTCTGGGCCACATGGTGCGGTCCATGCAAAATGATTGCCCCGGCATTGGAAGAGATTGCCGATGAAATGGCGGGAAAAATCACCATCGCCAAAGTTGATATTGATGAAAATCCCATGACACCCGGTAAATATGGGGTGCGCGGGGTGCCGACATTGATGCTGTTTCGAAATGGCGAAGTGGTTGGGTCACTGGTGGGCGCGCGCCCGAAAAGTGACATTGCCCGCTGGATTGAGGATCAACAAGGCAGCAATGCCGCTTAAGACAGTGTGGGGCGATGATCTTGACCCAACCAGATGTGATGTGAGCCGCCCCACAAGTCCCGACTTCCAAACTCTTTATTCGGGCTATACCAAGGGTGTCCTGCGC
>JALWRV010000443.1 GCA_027080545.1 Parvularculaceae bacterium | reverse complement strand
CTTAAAGCCAGACCAAAGACCTTTATGAGCAAAATCACCCGACAGGAAAAAAGACAGAAAGTGCGCCAGCGCCAATGGCAACGGCGACATCCGCATATTGTCGACCAACTTATTCGCGAACGGGCAGAAAAACTCTCTCAAAGTCGCTTTTGGCCTGTCTATCGCTTCTTTCTTAACAAGCTGCTTGGTTACGATCAGGCCGTAAAAATGGCCGATCATATTAAGTCCCTTCCTGGCCGAGATTCTTTTGAATATGTCAGCTCTATTTTACAACTTGATGTCAAAATAGATGGGCTTGAGCATGTCCCACGCGAAGGCCTGTTCCTGTTGGCCGTCAATCACCCAACCGGGCTCGCCGATGGCGTTGCCATGTTCGACGCCTTGAAAGGGGTTCGCCCGGATTTGATTTTTTTTGCCAATTCAGACGCCATAAGGGTCGCCGATGGCATGGCTGACATTATCATTCCCGTGGAGTGGGTTGAGCAAAAACGTACACGGGCGCGCTCACGCGAAACCCTCATTGCCATGACCCGCGCCGCCAAAGACGAGCGCGCCTTAATTCTGTTTCCTTCCGGTCGCTTGGCTTTTTTTGATAGAGATAAAGTCTTGCAAGAACATGAGTGGCAGCCAACCGTGGCAACCCTGCCGCGCAAATATCAATGCCCCATCATTCCCGCCCACCTGTCTGGTCGAAACTCATGGCTCTATTATTGGTTTCGCGGTCTCAATAAAGAATTGCGCGACATCACCCTGTTCCACGAACTGCTAAACAAGCGGGGCAAAGCCTTTCATCTTACCATTGGCCCCGCGATTGATCCGGCGGACCTGCCAGATGCCCCCGAACAGGCCGCAAAACTATTGCAAAATTTTGTCACCAAAGCGATGCCGGAAAATATTTCATGGGCTGATTACCGCGATCAACAAAAAGAAGAAAACTAGCTCTTGGTCAGCGCCAAGAACACATCTTCCAGATCGGCTTCCACTGTGGACAAATCGCGCACATGCACGCCCGCCTGGTTGAGCCGCGTCAAAATTTCCCCCACCCGCGCCTCGCTTGGCTTATAATTGATAATCAAGCGCCCATCTTCTTTTAGTTCCGCAACAAAGGGGGAAATATCAGGCGCTTGCTTTAATTCCGTCTCCGGCACCACCATCAAGGCTTTGGCATCAAGCGAGCCGAGCAATTCTCGTTTTGGCCGCGAAGTAACAACCTCACCATGATTGATGATCGCGATATGATCACACAGCTCTTCGGCTTCTTCCAGATAGTGGGTGGTAAGAATAATCGTCACCCCCCGCCGGTTCAGCTCAACCACATGCTCCCAAAGCTGCTGGCGCAATTCAATGTCAACACCCGCCGTGGGCTCATCAAGAATAAGGATCGGCGGGTTATGCACCATAGCCTTGGCCACCAACAGGCGACGCTTCATCCCGCCGGAAAGCTGCCGCACATAGGCATTTGCCTTATCGCTCAGACCAAGGGCTGCCAAAATTTCATCGGTGCGCCGCTCCCGTTTCGGCACCCCATAAAACCCGGCCTGAATTTCCAACGCTTCGCGTGGGGTGAAAAAAACATCTGTGGACAATTCTTGTGGCACCACCCCAATGGCCGCGCGCACTTGGCGGGGGCTGCGATCAAGATCAGCCCCCCATACGGTGATCTGCCCTTCGGTCTTGTTCACCAGCCCCGCCAAAATATTGATAAAAGTCGATTTACCCGCCCCGTTCGGCCCCAAAAGACCAAAAATAGATCCGCGCGGGACCAGCAAATCGATGGACTTCAAGGCCTCCTTGGCGGGAGCCTTTTTGCTCGGGGCATAAATTTTACGAACCTGACGCGCTTCAATGGCCCAATCACCTTGAGCATGGCCTTGGGGTTGAGAATGTTCATTGAGAGGCTCTTGATGGTTATGCCGCATTTGCATTTCCCGCATTATTCCTTCGAACGCCCACCCTATCGGCGCTTCTGGGGACAGGGTCAAGCCCATGGCCCCACCATACGGGGGCCCCTTGACCCATTTGTGCGAGTGCTTACATGATAGACAAGCGCATGCAAAACCTACCATCCCACTCATCAGAGGCCTATATGACCGAAAGCTCAATTGACCCTGCTATCATGCAAAGGCTGAAACAATCAGCCCCGGAAATTTGCTATAGCCAAAGCCACACTGTCAGCTGCGATGGGGGTGGGGGGGCTCTTGGTCACCCAAGGGTCTATTATACGATTGGCACACAAGGGTTTGTAGAGTGCGGCTATTGCGATCGCGCCTTCGTGCTTGATGCCGCGCGCGATGGCAGGTGTGAAAGCACAGGAGAATAATCATGTGGCTATGGTTATTGTGGTGGACAGTTGATGATCATCTAGCGACAGCCTTCGGCACACCAGAGTTAGGGCATCTCCCGATCTGGGTGCCCTTCATCATCTCCATCGCCATTTCCTTCACCATATCCAAGCGCGTTTGAGCCCGCTCCTTCTCGCCCAACCTCTTCCGGTGAGCCCCCTATCGCTTGCGGCACCTCAATTTCTTCCCGCTCCATCCGCAAGCGCAAAATTTCTTCCCGCAACCCCGCCGGGGTACGGTGGTGATA
>JALWRV010000442.1 GCA_027080545.1 Parvularculaceae bacterium | reverse complement strand
TGGTGATCACATAAAACAGATCGCACGCTTCTCCTTGGCGCACAATCGCTTGCCCAGCCTTTACCCCATGATGAGAAACCCGGGCCGATAGGCGGCGTAAATCCCGATCGCTCAGCTCTGCACAGATCGAGCGGGCGCGATGATCACATTCAAGGCAGGCCTCTTCACGCTCGGACAATTTTATAATGTTGGGGGAAACAGGCAAAAGCCCCTCCTCGTTTCGGTGAGGCTAATATAGTCATCTGCTTGGCCCAGTGCAATGGAGGTTGTGAATGATGGTGTGCGAGGAAGTTGCAGCTTCGGGCGTGACAGGCCATTCTATGGTTTTAGCCATAACGCAGAGCATCCTATGGACGATCCCCTACTCCTAACCGACAAGCAAGACGGATTATTGTGCCTAACCCTCAATCGGCCCAAAAGTCTCAATAGTTTGAACCGAGCGCTTTTGGCCGCCCTTACCGAAGCTTTCACCGCCGCCGCCACTGACGAGACCGTACGGGCGATCCTGTTAACCGGGGCCGGTCGCGGCTTTTGCGCGGGGGCAGACCTGACGGAAACCGCTGCGGACGCCGTTGATGGGGTGCCGGATATTGGTAAAAATTTGCGGGAAAATTATGACCCCCTAGTGCAGGCCATCACCCAAATTGAAAAACCGGTGCTATGCGCCGTCAATGGGGTTGCCGCCGGAGCGGGCGCCAATTTCGCTTTTGCCTGTGATATTGTGGTGGCAAAAAAATCTGCCCGCTTTTTACAGGCCTTTGCCCGCATTGCCCTGGTGCCGGACGCGGGCGGCACGTGGCATTTGCCACGCCTGATCGGATTGGCCAAAACCAAGGGGCTGATGATGCTCGCCGATGAAATAGAGGCGACAGAAGCCGAGCGTTTAGGGCTCATCTGGCAGGTTTTTGAAGATGATGATTTTGAAAGCCAAGCCAAAGCCTTGGCGCTGCGCCTTGCCAAAGGCCCAACCAAAACATTGGGGGCTATTAAAACAATGCTGGCCGCCAGCGCCGACAACAATCTTGATCAACAATTAGCCTTGGAAGCCGAACAACAAACCATCGCCGGCTATTCGGAAGATTTTCGCGAAGGGGTGATGGCTTTTTTGCAAAAACGCGATGCCAATTTCAAAGGAAAATAATCAATCAGTTAAGGTCCATAACAGGCACAAACGCAGCCTGAGGTGCCGCCATCCTTCGACAAGCTCAGGATGAGGCGGCGTCTCGAAGGATGGCAACAACCGACAAAAGTCAAACCAAAACCCTGACCTCTATCCGAACCCTCAATGGAGAAACGCCCATGTTTATTATCCTATTAAAATTCGCTGCCAATAAAGCCAATGCCGGACAATTTATGGACGGCCATAAGGCATGGATCAAACAAGGTTTTGCTGACGGGGTGTTCCTCATGGCTGGAAGCCTGCAACCCAATCAGGGTGGCGCGGTGATGGCCCATAATGTCTCCCGCGAGGAATTAGAGACTCGCGTCAACCAAGACCCGTTTGTGGCTGAAAATGTGGTTAGCGCAGAAATTCTGGAAATCACTCCGAACATGGTGGATGAAAAATTGAAGTTTTTGCAGAGTTAAATCACGCCACCTCAAACAGGCCTGCGGCACCCATGCCGCCGCCGACGCACATGGTGCAGACCACATATTTTACGCCGCGTCTTTTGCCCTCTATCAGCGCATGGCCAACCATGCGCGCACCAGACATGCCATAGGGGTGGCCGATAGAAATGGCGCCGCCATTGACGTTTAAAATCTCGTCGGGAATGCCTAGCTTGTCGCGGCAATAAATGACCTGCACGGCAAAGGCCTCGTTCAATTCCCACAAGCCTATATCACCCATTTTAAGGCCGTTTTTCTCCAGCAGCTTTGGCACAGCAAAGATCGGCCCGATGCCCATCTCTTCCGGTTCCAGCCCGGCAACGGCCAACCCACGATAAATACCAAGGGGCGCAAGACCGCGTTTTGCCGCTTCGCCCGCTTCCATCAGTACCGCCGCTGAAGCCCCATCGGATAGCTGCGAGGCATTGCCAGCTGTTATGACTGCCCCTTCCCCGCGCACAGGCTTTAACCCTTGCAAGCCTTCCAAGCTGGTGGATGGGCGATTGCCTTCATCCTTTTCCAATACCACATCATGGGTGGAAATTTTTCCGCTTTCCTTGTCCTTCATCATCATGGTCGATGGCAGGGGTACAATCTCATCGTCGAACTTGCCGGCCGCTTGCGCCACCGCCGTGCGCTGCTGGGATTGCAGGGCATATTCGTCTTGTGCTTCGCGGGAAATGCCATAGCGCTTGGCGACAATTTCTGCCGTGTCGATCATTTGAATATAGGCATTGGGATGCATCTCCACCAAAGCCGGGTCGGGCTCAACCCGCATTTGCGGTGTCTGCACCATGGAAACACTTTCAACCCCGCCGCCAATGGCGATCTGTTGGCCATCGGCAATGATCTGCTTGGCGGCGACACCAATGGCCATCATGCCCGAAGCGCATTGGCGGTCGACCGACATGCCTGCCACTTCTACTGGCAGCCCGGCGCGCAATACCGCGTTGCGGGCGATGGTGTGCTGCACCCCCTGTTGCAGGGC
>JALWRV010000441.1 GCA_027080545.1 Parvularculaceae bacterium | reverse complement strand
CCCCTTAAAAGAGCGAAGGCCTTTGAATTTAACCCTTGGGTGGCGCCTTTGATCAGGCATGAAACCGCCCTGCAGGAGGCAAGTGATGAATCAACCGCGAAATCAATTCGATAGCGTCTATGCGCAAGCGGGCGCGACCTATAATGAGGGTCTGCGCAAATATATGCTGGGTGTTTATAATTATATGGGCCTTGGCATTGCCGCTACCGCTCTGGTGGCCATGATGTTCACGCAGAACCCCGATATGATCCGCTTTGTGTTGGGAAGCCCCTTAGGTATTTGGTTGCCCTTCATTGCCATCCTGGGTCTTGGCTGGGTTGGGCCTCGGGTCATTTTTTCCGGCAGTCAAATGGCTGCCCACGCTATTTATTGGGCCTATGTAGCCGCTTGGGGGCTCATCATCGGCCCGGTGGTCGGGATCTATGCCGGGGCCGGCATGGCCAATATGGTCTATGAGGCGTTTTTTATCACTGCTGCCGTGTTCGGCTCTCTTAGCCTTTATGGCTATACCACCAAGCGTGATCTTGCCCCTTTGGGTAAGTTTCTGTTCATGGCCACTGTTGGTTTGATCATCGCCATCATCTTGAATTTTCTGATTTTCAAAAGTGATTTGATGAGCGTTATTGTCTCCTCGCTGGTGGTCATCGTCTTCTCTGCCATGACCGCTTTTGAAACCCAGATGATCAAACGGCTCTATAAAGACGGTCAGGAACATGTCAACGCAAGGGCCTCTATTTTCGGGGCATTTGCGCTCTATGGCACGTTCGCAACCCTTTTCATTCACATTCTCAACCTGCTGTCGCGGATGCGCAGCTAATCTTTCAGTCTCCAATAGCCCCCGCCATCTCACCCTTGGCGGGGGCTTTTTAGGGTAAAATTTCCCTTTTCACGCCATTGCGATTTTTCTTTTATCTCGAAAAGGGTAGGATGCGGGGTCATGAATAGTTACGCGTTTTCCCTTTGGCCGATAACCCATGCGCAACCGCGCGATCTTGAGGCCTATCAGCATTATATCCACCAGCTTTTGGGCTATGGCCCGGATTTGCGGGATCTTTTCGAGGCCGCTGACGCCAACCCAGATTGCCCGCTTTTGCAGGCCAATGCTGCGGCCCTGCATTTGGCTTTTGAAGCCAGTGAGGGCTGGTCTTTGGCTGAGACCTATCTCGGTGCCATGGAAAGGGCTATCGCCGGTGCCAAAACCGCCCTGCCTGAAAACGAAAAATCATTTTGTCGCGCTGTGCAGGCTTGGGCCGCAAAAAATTGGCCGCAGGCGTTAGTCTTGTTTTCCGATGCCGCCAAGGCCGAGCCACGAGACATTGTAGCCCTTAAATGGGGGCAATATCATGCCTTCAATTTGGGGGACCAACAAAACCTGCTGGCATTGGGTGCCCGCGCGGAAAAACATTTTCCCGACGCCCCTTACGTGAAAGGCATGCTCGCTTTTGCCCTAGAGCAAACCCACCAATATGAAGCCGCCGAAGCCATGGCCCTAGCGGCGGTGGAAATTGCCTTGGATGATGCATGGGCGCATCATGCCATGGCCCATGTGATGGAAAGCACCGGGCGCATTGGTGAAGGGGTGCAATGGTTAGAGCGCTGTGCCCATATTTGGGATGGCAAGGGCGTGTTTATTCGCGAACATAATTGGTGGCATCTGGCACTGTTTCATTTGCATCTTGGCAATCAGGACCGGGTGTTGGAGATTTATGATCAGCATTTGTGGGGGGAATGGCCGGAATTTCCCCAAGAGCAAATCGGTGCAGCCTCTATGCTGTGGCGGATGAAACTGTCCGGCATTGATGGCCAAGAGCGCTGGCAGCCGCTGCTCGACCAAGCCCGCAAGCGCTGTGATGATATGCTCTATCCTTTTCATCATTTGCACTATCTGTTTGCCTTAGCCAGCGTCGGCGAAAAAGGCGAGGCAGAAGCCCATCTCGCAGCCATGGAGCGCCATGCCGATAAGGCCAATTGCCCCGCTTGGGGCGCGGCGGTACCGGCGGCCCGCGGCATTGTCGCCTTTGCCAGAGGGGATTGCGCCACCGCCACCCATTGCCTCAGCCATGCTTTGCCCAAGCTCAATGCCATTGGGGGCAGCCACGCCCAGCGGGCTATTTTTAATGACACTTTAGCCGTGGCCCAACAACGCCAAGCGGCCTCCTTGTCATAAGCCTGATCAAAAACCTAAGACATGTTTTTAGCTTTGGGTATTGCTAGACTTTAGGGTGCCAGTTTCAGCTTTTTGCGATCAAAGATACGCAATACGGAACGCAATTCCGAGCCGCGCTTTAGTACCTGTCCGCCCATAGAAACCACAGCAAAGGCCCCTTGTTTTTTGGCCAGAGACGGGTTTTTTTCGATGCGATAAAGCGGCATTTCTGAACTGCGCCGAAACACCGAAAATACCGCCCGATCATTAAGGTGATCTATGGCATAGTCGCGCCATTCATTGGCCGCCACAAAGAACCCGTATAGGCGCAAAATCTCGTTCAATTCCGGCCTGGTAAAATGGGTTAGCCGTTCGCGGGCCTTACGGGCATGACCTAGGGATTCAGGCTGGGGCAGATGGGTTATGCTCATGCTTTCAGGATAATCAGGCAAGCCCCCATGAGGCAAGGGCCGATTGGCACAAGATTTCGGATTTGGGCGCAAAATTGCCTCATTTCATCCGCTTGTCTGCCGCAATCAGGTTCCATAAAAGAACATCGAATGGGGCGTTAAGGGTCCTACCGGATTTTGCCCCCCAGCCCCCGGGACGAACCTGCCCCATTCGATGCTTACTCTTTCCCACCTTCTTCATCCTGCTGTTGCAGGTCAGATAGGACCTCATGGCCCTGTGTGATGTCGGAAATGCTGGTGGGGGCATTGGAGAACATGCGCAAAAACCCCAAAAGCTGATGGCGCGCGCCTGTCTTGCCCGTGCTGCGCTCGGCCGCCTTATCAATAAAGAACAGCGCCACAATAACCGCGCTCAAGGCAAGCCCCATGGAAAAATAAATCAGCATACGGAAAGCATATTCCATCGCCTGAGCATAATCGGCTTGATCCGCCCCGCTCAACGCCTCCCCCATACCAAAGCCAATCGTTAGCGCCGCTGGTCCCGCATGGCGCGCGAAGACCAATGCCGCAATCGCCCCATAGCCGGCAATGGCAAAAAGCGAGGCCGCACGCGCCAAGGCATTATTTACCCCCGATGCCGCCCCATGGCTTTCTTCCGGTGTCGCATTGAAAATGACCGTGGTCATGGCCGGCACCACGAAGGCCATGCCAGCCCCGAACACCATCATTGCCAAGAACGCCCCCCAAAGGGACCCCGACCAATCAAACAGCCCCATGCAAGCAAAGGCAAAAATGGTAATCGCCGAGCCCAGAGCCAATAATAGGCGCACCCCGAACCGGCGCATCAAATAGCCGGAGCCCAAGGTCAACACGCCCATGGGAATGGTGAAACCCAAAAACGCTATCCCCGCCTGGTTGAGAGGCAAATGATGCACCTCTTTGAGGTAGATGGGATAGAAAACAAAAATACCGCTCATCGCCCCATATAAAAGCACCGTGATGACATTCACAGCATTAAACAGGCCCGATTCAAACAAGGTCGGCGGGGCCATGGGGGATGGGGCCCTATGCTCGACCCGCACCAAAAGCCCAATCGCCACAACCCCTACCACCATCGGCGCAAACCATTGCCATAGACCGGCCCCTTCAGACCGCGACAAAGCGATCAACCCCAACGCCAACCCGGCACAACCGGTAAACGCCAATAGCGCTCCTTGCCAATCTATTTTTTCCGGCTTGCGCTTGGGCGGGCGCGACGGGGTGAACAGGAGCGAGATGATCAAGGTGATAATGCCGATGGGAATGGCGATAATAAAAATCCAGCGCCAAGAAACCGCCGTCGCCAACCAGCCCCCCAAAGGCGGCCCAATCGCGGTCATCACCGCTGACGCCGCAGACCATAGGCCAATGGCCGTGGCGCGGGGGCCTTTGGGAAAAACATCGGCGATCAGGGTCAAGGACATGGGCGTTAGCAAGGCCGCCCCCATGCCCTGCCCGGCGCGCGCTAAAATCAGCATGTTGGGATTTGGCGCAAGGGCGCATCCAATAGAAGCGAGGGTGAAAATCCCAACCCCCCAAGAAAAAGTCGCCCGACGACCATAAAAATCCCCCAAGGCCCCGCCGATCAAAATCAGAGCGGCCAGAAACAGCATATAGATGGACGCAACCCACAACATTTGCGACAGGCTGGCCCCCAAATCCGCCTGTATGGCATCGAGCGCCAAAGTAACAGAGGTGCCATTGATGAAAGCCATGGAGGAGCCGAGAATCGACGCCGCCAATACCGCGATGCGTTCCCTCGGGGTGATTGGCGGGCCTTTTGACAGATGAGCCGCGCCGGGATGGGGCGCCTGTTCGCTGGGCTGTTCCATGGGGCGAGGTTTGCCTGTTTTGGCGCAAAAATGCCAGCCCCCTAAGGCGTCTGGTTTGATTTTCTTAAAAATTCTGCAGCCTTATCTCGGCCTTCTCATTATGGACCGCTTCAAGGACGGCCGGGCAAAGGCGCTGGAGAATGGTGAAGAGGATAAAGCGAAGAATCTTAAGGCCTGATAGGTCCCATAAGCCCTCTTCGGCATGGCTTTTTCTCTACCCCTCGGCCTTTTTATTTTTCTTTAACCCTATATCTTGTTGTTTTTATTTATAGTTTTTCTTTGAAAAAACAACAAAAATTCTTGCATTAAAAATAACTTTGTATTATAAAGTTCTTTGTCAGTTCAGTGTAACTGGTTAGTTGCGGCCCTTGGCAACAGGTCAAGACCCGCAAGATCAGGGTGAAAAGGCACAAAAAAGCAAACCGCCGCCGCTCTGATGGGAATGCTCCCTCAACCAGAAAATTTTAATAGGAGAAATCTCATGTCTATCCGTTCTTACACGTCACGTCTTTCCACCATCGCCCTTGCCACCATGCTGGCCATTGGTCTTTCAGGTCTGTCCGCCGCCGAAGCGGCCGACATCAGTGTTAAAATTGATGGCCTTAAAAAAGGCGGGGACCTTTATGTGCAATTACAAACCAGCGACCAATTTATGGGCCAACAACGCGTTGCCGGCAGCATCAAACAAAATGTCGAGGACGATGACTATGTCGTGCGCTTTGAAAATATTGCTCCGGGTCAATATGCCATTTCGATTTGGCACGACCTTGATGGGGACGGCGTGTTTGATACAGATGAACGCGGTGTGCCAAGCGAAGGCGTTGCATTTGCCGGTCAAGGGGCTTTGATGGGGCCCCCGCAATTTGATCAGGTCAGCTTTAAACTAGGCACACAAGATCGCCAGTTTGAAACTCGTATCCTCTATCCCCATCACTAGCAGAATGCTTCAAGCGGCGCGGTAACGAGACCCCTTTATCGCGTTGTTGTATGGCCCTGCCCCTCAACGGGCAGGGCTAATCTATATGATCCTTGATTATTGCGGTGATGGTTTCGCGATCTGTTGGATAGCCCTTGTCAATCCAGTCCTGTTCAATTTTTTTCAAGCACCTCCCCAAAGCCGGACCGGGCTTTACCCCCTTTTCTTGCAACATAAGACCATTGACCGGGAAAACTGGCGCTTGCCATTTGTGCGGCAAGTCTGTCCAACGGGCGATATTGATTGCAGCGGCACTATCGGGCGCAAAAGCAGCGCGCCACTGCACGGCCCGGACGAAAATTTCCGGGCCAACGCGATAGAGCAACTGACGGGCGGTTCTTTCATCAAATTTGTCAATCGCTTTGGCCGCTTTCAAGGTTTGCACCATGGTAGAAAATTGTCGCCGCGAGAGGCGGAGATTTTTTGATATCTGCTTCGGTTCGTCGGACCAAAGGGTGATCACTATTGTTTCAAAATCTGGCTCACCAATACCATAAAGCTGGGCTACCGCTTCAAGGTTAGGCGGGGCGGGGACCAAGTGCGATAAAATTTTATCTTCGGCCATCGCCTTTAAAATGAGCGGGGTGCGAGGGGCGGCGAATAATTTGATCAGTTCCGCCTGCTTGCGCTCTCCGGCTATCTGGGCCAGGTGCGGGGCGGCCTGACGACAGGCTTCACGCGCTTCTTGATCAAGCGCTTGGGCAAAATGGGCCGACAATCGATAGAACCGTAAAATGCGCAAATAATCTTCTGCAAGCCGGGTTGCCGGATTGCCAATGAAGCGCACCCGCGCCGCAGCGAGGTCGCCCATACCTTTGGCCGGATCCCATAAGGTGCCGTCAGAGCTTAGATAGATAGCGCCAATAGTGAAATCGCGACGCCGCCAATCCTGTTGCCAGTCTTTTGTGAAAGCCACCTTTGCATGACGCCCATCGGTTTCAATATCAGCGCGCAGGCTGGTGATTTCAAATTTTTGGTCGTCAATAATCGCCGTGACCGTGCCGTGATCAAGCCCTGTGGGAATGGATTTCAAACCGGCCGCCTTTAGGGCTGACAGGGTTTGGTCGGGAGCAAGATCGGTGGCCACATCCATATCCGCATTGCCGGGCACGGACGGCGGGCGGCCAAGCAGGCTATCGCGCACAATACCGCCAACAAAGCGCATTGTCCCACCTGCCGCCTCTATTGCCTTGGTGAGCTTTGTTACCGAAGCCGCCCCCAGCCAATGAAAAAAGGGGCGCTCTATTTCATTGATCACGCGCTCGTCTTTCATCACAAAGAAGCTTTCTCGGTGATATTTTTTTCTCCTTCGCGCCAAGCCAGCGCCAAGGTGTGAATAATGCCGGCAGTCAGCCCCCAGATTCGCCAATTTTTAAATCGCACCGCAAACATTTGATAGGAATGACCGGCAAATTCTTGTGCTTCCGGGATATGAGCGTTGAGGTCAATCAGATGGGCTAGTGGCACTTCAAATAGCCTATCCACCTCTCTGGGGCATGGGGTAAACCGGGTTTCATCGCTCAGCGCGCCAATGAAGGGGGTCACGCGATAGCCCTGCCCGCCAAAATGCTCCCCTAACTGTCCAAGTACACAAATTTCTTTATGGGTGACCCCTATTTCTTCTTCGGTCTCGCGCAAGGCCGTCTCCAAACGGGTTTTATCTTCTGGATGCACCTTGCCGCCGGGAAAGCTGATTTGTCCCGGATGGGAGGGCATCTCGCTGGAGCGCAGCATGAACAAAACTTGCGGTCCTTCGGCGCGCTCAATGATCGGTATCATCACCGAGGCTGGTTTTTGCGGACGCGCGCGGCGCTGCTCCATAAACGGGGTGCCTTCAGCCTGTGGGTTCAATTCTTCAAACAGGCGACGCTGTGAGGGCAGGTTTGGGCTGGCGAGACCTTGCGACAAGGTTTCGCGCCATTTTGGGAGCAACGCCGATTGATCTGATATGGGGGGATTTGTCTGGGTCACTTTATCCGTCTACGGAAGGAAGGGGGAAGAAAATATTGTCGCTATATACCCCCCATTGTTCGGACTTTTCGTCGCAAATGGCAAGATTGGCAAGGTCAAACCATGCGGTACGCGAAAACCGCGCCATCAAATTGCGCCGCACCACACTATAGGGGGCCAAAATTTCATCCCTATAGGGGTGAAAAGATAGAGGATGGGTGGACCCGAGCGCAAAGAGCTCGCCAAGATTGGTGGTAACCATCAAGGTTTGGCTCGACCCCTCCCCCTCTATATCCAACCTATTGATTATAAAGGGCACATCTTCGACCTGAATGTGCAATTTCTCCACCGGGGTGACGAGAAAATAATCATCGCCCTCTCGTTTCAACACGGAAGCAAAAAGCTGCACCAGCTGAGGGCGCGTGATCGGCCTGCCCTCATGGACCCAGATACCATCCCGTCTTATCAGCAGGTCCATTTGGCCACAAAATTGTGGTGTCCATTTTTCCACCGGTGGCATGCCGCGCTTTATGGGGTCATGGCCTAAAGATGCTGCAATTTTCAGAAGATCGTTCATGGTACGACATTAAACCGCCGCCCTGTCATAGGACAAGGCGGCGGCTGGTTTTCGTTTGTGGCCTTGATGTGCCTAGAAATTAAACTGCGGGGTACATTCCAAGCAGCGCACATAGGCGGCATTTGGATCGTTGAAACTGTTTTCGAAAGCCATTTGCGCTTCCATTTGCTGCAACAATCGTTCAACCGAAGAACGGCCTTTCAGCGAGGCCGTGCTTTCAAACACCCCTTGCTGAGGCACTTTGATTAAGCCGGCTCTGGCGCTGGCACCGACCAAATCCTCAATGAACATTTCAAAACGGGTTTTGGTTTCTTCAACATTAACCCGGTCATATTCATCGCTGATCTCGGCCATCGTGGCGGCGGCTTCAACCGCATCATCCAGTGTGCCCAGCTTGTCAACCAAGCCAAGCTCCAGCGCCTTTTCACCGATCCAGACACGGCCTTGGGCAATTTCATGGACATCATCACGGTTCATATCGCGGCCTTCGCTAACCACGGTCAGAAAACGCTCATAGCCATTTTCAATATTGGCTTGAATGATCTCACCAAAATTTTCCGGCAACGCACCAATACCTGCACCCAAAATCGGGGACAGTTTGGTGGTGCCAACACCATCTGTATAAACGCCAGCCCATTCAGCCGCTTTTTCCATGGTTTGAATATAGCCAAAAATACCGATTGAGCCGGTAACAGTGGTTGGGGCCGCCCAAATTTCATCGGCATTGGCAGAAATCCAATAACCACCGGAGGCCGCAAGGGATCCCATAGAAACCACCAAAGGTTTACCGGCCTCTTGCAGTTTGAGAATTTCCGCACGGATGATTTCTGACGCAAAGGCAGAACCACCCGGGCTGTCAACCCGCAGCACCACCGCTTTGACATCTTCATCTTCGCGGGCTTCTTTCAACATGCGCGCTAACGTATCGCCGCCCACAGTACCGGCCGGCTGATCCCCATCCAATATGGTGCCGGCGGCAGTTATCACGGCCACATCCGGCACATCGGAGCGATTCTCAGGCGCGCTCACACCTTTCGCATAGGCGCGGTAGCTGACTTGTTTGAAGCTGGTTTCTTCTTCATTTTCCCCGACAAGTTCGATCAAATAATCAATCTGTTCTTGACGCGACATCAATTCGTCGACCAAGCCCATATTGACCGCCACTTGAGCCAAATCACCACCTGCCGCGCGGACCAGCTCTGGCGCATCATCAGCATAGGATTGCAAGGTACCAGCGGCTAAGTCGCGGGCCCCTTCGATGCCGCTCGTATATTGGCGCCACAGGACACTCAAAAATTCGATATTGGCTTGCTTGGCTTCCGGCGACATATCATTGCGCAATACCGGCTCGAGGGCGGATTTATATTTACCAACCCGGAACACATGGCTGGTGATTTTCAAATTTTCCAGCAATTGTTTGTAGAAGGTACGGTAAGAACCATAGCCAATGATGAAAATAGATCCTTGATCATTCATCAAAATTTTATCGGCCCGTGAGGCGATATAATATTGTTCTTGAGAATAGAAATCGCCAACTGAAACGACCTGTTTGCCACTTTCCTTGAAACGGCTAACCGCATCCGCGATTAATTCCATTTTACTGGCATAGATGGACGGAATGGAAAGCCCGCCCAAGTCCAGCACCAGAACTTTAATGCGATCATCCTCGGCAGCCTTATCAATCACCGCAACAATATCATGGACCTCGACCTCGCGTTGCACGCTGGCGCCGTAAGCTTCGGCAATGGCCTCATCAATCGGGTCGCTTTCAACCGCCTGCTCCACCACCAACCCGCTCGGGTTCAAAACCAGTGCCGCGCCCTCAGGCACCTTGGCAAGTGCTGCCGGATCATCCCCCGCCATCTGGGTAGAAATCGAAGTCATGAGGCCGAGAAAGACCAGCATGATGATCAAAAAGACCAGCGATTGAAGAAACAGCGACAGGCCCAAAATGACCTTGAACAGCCCCTTAAAAAATCCCCAAATCGTGAGGTTAGAATTTTCTTGCGTCATGTAAATCCCCTAGGATAGTGGCAAAAGCACAGGCTTTGTCATCGAAAAATCGACGGATATGAAAAATCGACAGATATTATGGATGGCAAATTAAAGCCCCACGCTCTCGGGCCACAGCAAAAAGCCTGCCATGGCAGATGAAACCAAGACCCCAATGTCAAAGTCCCTCAACCCTCAATTTGCCGCGATAAAAGTTAACATTCAATAGCTAATCAGCCCCTCATGGGCAGAATTGACCGCCCAAGCATGACAACGCGGCCATAAAAGCGATTAAGCGATTGTCAAAACGCCCGCGAACGGCGAAAAAGAACCTAAATACAGACCATTATGGGGTATTTTCGGGCCAAGCCCCCGACCCCTAGAC
>JALWRV010000440.1 GCA_027080545.1 Parvularculaceae bacterium | reverse complement strand
TCTTGGTGATGGTTGACACAAGCCGCAGCAGGCGGGAAGTTTAATCATGGGCGTGACCGGAAAGCATTGGGGGCGCAAAACGTCGGGGGCAGAAATGACATCGGATAAGAATTTTATCAATAATGACCGGCTCCAACAGGCGCGTAAAAACGCCAAGCGCTGGCGCTTTCAACTCTTGCTTTTGGGCCTAAGCCTATCGGTGTTCATTTCCTGGGCCTCCAAAGAGCTCGTTCCACCCCCCATTCTCCAAGGCGTCGACTTCGCCAAAGGCAAGCCCGGCACCATCCAACAGCTAGACTGCCCGTTTGCGCTGGAAGGCGATGAATGGACGCGCTGCTATCGCCTATATAATTGGCAAAACCCCGAAGCCGCGACAGGCCCCGTCATCTCCAGTCTTGCGGTGGTGATAGAACCTTGGGGCGGCGCGAAACTGGCGGACCCCTTTGTCTATCTCGAAGGCGGTCCGGGCCAAGCGGCCATCTATGCAGACCCGGGCGATTTTGGCGAAGAGGGCTGGGTGCGTGCCACCTATGCCCCCATATTGGAAAGCGGTCGCAGCCTAATCTTATTTGACAGTCGCGGGCTTGGCTTTGCACAACCAGCACTTTCATGTCCACGGGCCGACAAAATATCATGGCGATCCTTCTCCAAACCACCAGAAAAAAGAAATCAGGCACGCATTGAAAAAGCCGAAGATCAATGTCTCGAAGCGATGCAAGCAAAGGGCGTTGATTTCAATTTCTACAATAGCCGTTTGGTGGCGCAGGATTTGACCCTTTTGCGCACACAGCTCGGCATAGAGCAGTGGAATATTTACGGCATTTCCTATGGCGCACAAACCGCCCTGCACTTGATGGAAAATGATCGCGCGGCCATACGCTCGGCCATTTTCGATAGTCCCGCCTATGCTTCCGTAACCCCATGGGTGGATGATGAGCAGGCCTTCGCGCGGGTTCTCACCTTGCTTGATGATTATTGTGCTGCGCGTGTGGATGATGAAGACTCCTATTGCCCCCACGGCCCCCAAGCGCAAACCGTTTCCGCACGACTTGACGACATGCTGGCCGTGCGCGCCGACCACCCCCTCATTCTCCGGCGCCCCCTATGGGATCCCCCCCTCTATCTCGATGATCGTCAAGCGGTAAGCCTGTTACACGGGCTGCTCTATGGCAATGATGGTTTTGAAAGTTTCCTGTGGGATTTGCTGGATCTATATCAGACCAAACCCGGCTTCTGGCAGGGCTTTTCCCATAATGCCGCCTATTGGCATGACGCTCTGGCGGTCAATTATGGTGATCGGCTCTATTCATGGGTGGTGCATGATGCAACCGCCTGCGTGGAGATGGATTACGGACCCGATCAGGCCAATCATCCGATCGTCTACACAAAAGATGAAATAGAATCCTATCGGCGCATCTGTGCCAAAATGGGGCTAAACTATAATGGCCGAAACCTTCAGGCGACCCCCTTTACGGGCATGCCAATCCTGACCCTTTCCGGTGAACGCGACCCGATCACCCCGCCAGAATATGGCCGTCAATTGGCAGAAGATTCTAATAGCCTCTGGTGGCAGCAACCGGCCGAAGGCCATGGTATTTTGTTCTGGACAGAAGCGGCCTGTGTGGAGGCCATGGCCCGCGAATTTCTCGACACTCTCACCACCAATCCCGCCGCCCATTGCAATAAGTCCAGTGATTCGCCCTAAAGGGCCGAAGGAGAAAAATCCGGCCCAAGGCCCGATAATTTCGAGGAAAAATCCCCCCGCACGGCCTCCTTGCCCCCCCTTTGGCCGCTATTTCAGGGGTTTCACCCTTTTGTCATCAATCAATCACAAAAAAAGCCAATTAACATTCTATTTGTGACCTTCCTATAGATTGCTATTTGAACCATCTTCGTTATGTTAAGTATATTATAACATTCTTTTACGCGAAGATTTGATAAAGGCGAAGACCGCATGTTGCCGATCTTGCATCAGGTCATGGGTGGAACCTTGGTATTGGCCGGTTTGGTCGTTTTACCCATGCCCATCCCATTCGGATTACCAATGGTCACCATTGGATTAGCGCTGCTGGCCCCCTATCTGGCGCCCGTACGGGCTTTGGTGCGCTATCTGCGTCGCCGCTCCAAACCGCTGGATGCACAAATGGTAAAATGGCGCCATCGCGCCCCGCCGGTTATTCAAAAAACCATCGATAAAACCACCCCCGATAGCCAGCATTCGTCATAATCCCCCATGCTAACATCTCTTCCTTTCTAGAGGGTGTTTTCTAGGGGGCGTGCTTTCTAGAGAGCGTGGCTTTTCTTCAAAATATAAGCAAATCTTCCGGGGTTTTCGTGAACCAGAACGCGCTTATGTGCGTATAGCTTGCCAAAGGCATAACACGCCCTCTACAAAAAGGCGCGTCACGCCCTTCAAAAGTAGGGCCGCATCGCGCCCGGTAGAATATGCGTTTGCAACAAATGGCTGGGTCTTGTTTTTTTCGCGTACACCCCTGCCGCCCGAATAGAGAGAGAAGAAAACCATGATCCGTTTTATCACTGCCCTTTTTGTTGCCCTGTTCAGCCTTAGCGCCTGCGCTTCTGTTGCAACCTTAAACCTGATTGTCCGCGATGATCCCGGCGCCAAACGGGCCGCACACAATATAAATTATGGTGACGAGAACAGACAAAAGCTTGATGTCTATGTGCCCAAAGACGGGGCAGAAAATGCCCCCGTTGTTTTGTTCGTCTATGGGGGCTCGTGGAATTCGGGTAATAAAAATAACTATTCCTTTGTGGGCAATAATCTTGCCGCCATGGGTTATGTGGCGGTGTTGCCGGACTATCGATTGGTACCAGATGTTCTTTACCCTGACTTTTTGTTTGATGTCGCCGGGGCTTTGAAATGGACACAAGACAATATTGCCAATTATGGCGGGGACCCCAATATGATCTTTACCGCCGGTCATTCCGCCGGGGCTTATAATGTGATGATGGTAAGCCTTAATCCAACCTATGCAGAACAAGCCGGAGCCGATGTTTCAGCCATTAAAGGCGTGATCGGCCTATCCGGTCCTTATGATTTTTATCCCTTCGATTTCGAGGTTGCCCACCAAACCTTCGGACAGGCCGACGACAAGCCAGCCACCCAGCCGATCAACCATATCAATGGGGGAGATCCGGCTCTGTTGCTCATTACCGGCGATGCGGATACCACGGTCTATCCACGCAACACGATCGCCCTTGCCAAGCTGGCTCGCGAAGCGGGCGTCTCGGTCAAAGAAATACACTATCCCGGCCTCAACCATGCAGACACGTTGATGGCCATGGGCCGCCCGTTCAAGAAAAAAGCACCCATCCTCGAAGAGATCAGTGCTTTTATCGAAGCCCATCGCTAAACAAGCGAGGCGTTAGAACGGTATGGCTGTATATTCACGGGTATAGCGCAAATAGCCAACATTGACACCGGAACGAAAACCAACCCCGGTTCTAATAGGGGCTAATGTCGTCACCCCGGCACGTTGATAGTTGACGCCAATGCCCCCGACAAAATAGACCGACCCGTCAACCCCCGGATAGCGCCGATAAATATTATTGGTAGGCCCGAGATTATAGACCAGCGTAAAAACTTTTGAGGCATTACCTCCGGCATCAATGCCAATGGACGGGCCGGTCCAATAGACCCGCACCGGTTCTTGACCCGGCCTATAGAGATAACCCTTGCCATAGCGCAATCCCACCCCGATGGCACCAGAGGCCTCTTCCCCGGCGATATAGGCTTGGGGGTTGCGGCCATTATCGGTGAACACATGGTCCAGCACTTCTGCAAGATCGGCACTGGCCCCGCCGAAGAATTTTTCGGCCTCGTCCACCACCGTCCCTTGATCATAGGTCTTATAGCCTTCTTGGGTGGTTGATTGGGCCGACGGCGTATCACCGCTGGGCGGGGTAACGCAGGCAGAAAGCCCCAAAAGAGCGGCCCCCAACAGTGCCCCCGTGGCCAATTTGCTTATTTTGCTCAATTTCATCAACAGTCTCCCTTTATCCTCATCTATGTTTTCGCGCTCTTATCCATCTAATTGTCTTCTTATAATTGTCTTCTTAGGTCTAACCCTCTTCGTTCGCTTCTCTCAAACGTCTCAATCTATCTATTATCTCAGGCACTTAGGGGAAGTTTCCCAAGCGCCCAGATGACCGTTCCCCAAGATGGGCTTAGCCGCCCTTTCACACAAGAGACGGATCTGTCTTTCGCCATTAAAACCACTTCACAAAAGCAAGCCTTCTGCCGGGCCAATGCTGGTCTCCCGGCGCTAAATATGCCAGACTGGCCCCCGATATTAGCTCTAATCGGGGATAAGCAGGATGATGAAAAAAATTGCGATCATGGGCGCGGCCCTCATGGCCTTGTCCGCATGTGAAACCGCCAATCCGCTGGTGGTCTGTTCGGCAGATTGGATTTCTTGGCGCACCGATAGAGCCATGCAGGAATTTGGTCGCTCGTCTACCAGTTCTCTTAAAACCATCCGACAAGTGTCACGGGATTATCAAACCACCGGCAAGTTTAATGCGGTACAACTCATATCCTTGGCCAATGCGTTGAATAATCTAATCACGGATTTCCGGCAGTCGCAGGCCTTACGGGATATTCAAACCCTGCAAAATACCTGCAACGATCCGACCATCCTCAAGCTGGCCTTTACGCGCTTCCTTTATGATCAAGGCGCACCACAATCGCTGATCGATTTTCTCAACGAGATGGATCAATATCAACGCCTGCTTGATAGCGCCGGACGCGGTTAGACCAACCAAGGCTTACGGCGCCCCATCGCGACCATCATAGATGATCTCTCCGTCAACAAGGGTCATCCATGCTTTTTGCTGGGGCATATCGGCAAAGTCCATCTCCATAATATCACCGGTGAAGATCGAAATATCAGCCTTGCGACCAACTGTCAGCAAACCGAGATCCTGTTCCTGAAAAGACGCAAAAGCGGGGTTTTGGGTAAACATTGCCAAAGCCTGCGCCCGGGACAGGGCTTCTTCCGGGTGCCAGTTTTCATCGGCATAGCCCTGCAAATCATGCCGCGCCGTGGCTGCATAAAATTCCACCATCGGGTCCCCCTGCTCCACCGGCGCATCGGAGCCACCCACCAGCATCGCACCGCTTTGCCACAGGGATTGCCACGCATAAGCCCCTTTCAATCGTTGAATACCAAGGCGCGATGGCGCAAAATGGAAATCGGAAATCGCGTGCGAGGGTTGCATGGATGCAATCACCCCTTGGGCGGCAAAACGCGGCAGATCCGCCGGATCCAGAATTTGCGCATGTTCGATGCGCCACCGAACGCCAGCCTCATCACCAATCACTTGCTTATACCAATCCAGCACCGCCAAATTACCCCGATCACCAATGGCATGGGTGGCCACTTGAATATTATTATCCCGCGCCGTGGCCATGAGCGAAAGAATGTCCGCCTCAGCGGTCAATAACAAACCTTTGGAGTCCGGTTCATCCGCATAGGGTTCTTTCAGCGCCGCCCCGCGCGACCCTAAAGCCCCATCCGCATAGAGCTTGACCGCTCTGGTGATGATGCGGCCATTGGCGCTGGTTTGCGGCCCCGTGGCGACCAAATTATCCAACGCTTCCGGCACCACCCCATTATAAACCCGAATATCAATTTTGTCCTCATCGGAAAGACGCATCATCTGAGATACATCTTCCCAATCAACGGACATATTATGCACCCCCGTCCAGCCCCGTGAGGCATAAAGCGCGGCCCCCTTGGTCAGGGCTTCGGCGCGCCGGGCCGGGGTGAGCTGCGGCTGCAAGGGCGCTGCCAACATCATGGCATTATCAATCAGCAACCCGGTGAGGCGACCATTTTGATCACGCTTTAAACTCCCCCCTTCCGGCGCTACGCTATCCTCATCAATATTGGCTGCGGTCAAGGCTGCACTGTTCAGCAACACCGCATGACCATCGGCGCGCTCGATCATCACCGGATGATCCGGGGCCACCGCATCAAGATCATCCCGATTGGGAAAACGCCCTTCCGGCCAACCGGTCTCTATCCAACCGCGCCCAACAATAATGTCATCAGGGCCAGCCTGGGCTATTTCCTTGGCGATGCGTTGTTGCAAATCCGCAACCGAGGTGGTGCCTTCCAAATTAAGCGTCATCTCCCGCAAGCCAATACCCGTAAGATGAGCATGGCCATCCACAAACCCCGGATAGGCCACCGCCGTCCCTAATTGAATTTCCTGCGTCTCACCCCCGCGAAATTTCTCCACCCCCGCGCGATCCCCCACATAGACAATGCGCCCCTTCTCAATGGCCAGCGCCTCCACTTTTTCTACGCCCTCTCCGGTATAGATGGTGCCGATCAAAATAATATTCGCCGCAGCGTGCGGCCCAGAAGAAACATCCGCCGCGCCCTCCTCCTTGCCAGGCGCCCCACAAGCCACCAGCAAAACGAGGGGCAAAACCAGCAGGGATAGGAAAGAAAAGGCGCGCATTTTAAGGTCTCCTCAAGGGCTCAACGGGCTGACTATCCCCCAATCTGGGCCAAAAGTCGAATATCGGCAAAGCCCTTCTATATATCGCTTCCCCTTGCCCGCTGCATCGGCTAGGCAGGCCCGAATGTCTCCCCCCAAAAGGTACAAAAATGACTGAGTTACGCAACATCGCCATTATCGCCCATGTGGATCATGGCAAAACCACCTTGGTGGACGCTCTTTTGCGCCAGTCCGGGGCCGTGCGCGAGGGGGCTGAAATGGCCGAACGCGCCATGGACAGCAATGATATCGAGCGCGAGCGCGGCATCACCATTCTCGCCAAATGCACCTCTGTTGACTGGTCCTCACCGGATCAAGGGGATCTGCGCATTAATATTATCGACACGCCGGGCCACGCGGATTTTGGCGGCGAGGTTGAACGCATTCTCGATATGGTTGACGGCGCCCTGCTTCTGGTCGACGCCGAAGAAGGCCCGATGCCGCAAACCAAATTTGTTTTGTCAAAAGCCCTGAAGCTGGGCTTGCGGCCGATTGTGGTCTTGAACAAGGTCGACCGCGCCAATGCAGAGCCTGACCGGGTCTTGGACGAAGTGTTCGACCTGTTCGCCGCCCTCGGGGCCAGCGACGACCAGCTCGACTTTCCCGCTCTTTATGCGTCGGGCAAGGAAGGCTGGGCCGATGAGAGCATGGACGGACCACGGGAAAACATGTCCGCCCTGTTTGAAAAAATCATCCACCATGTAAATGCCCCGACCATTGCCGAAGGCGGGGCCGCGGCTCCCTTTCGCCTGTTGGCCACAACGCTGGAAGCGGACCCCTATCTCGGGCGCATTCTAACCGGCCGCATCTTGGCGGGCACACCAGAGCCGGCCCAGACCTATCAAGCCCTTGACCGCAACGGAAAAATTATCGAACAGGCGCGCATTACCAAATTGCTGGCTTTTCGCGGCCTTAAAAGAGTGCCCGTCGAGACCGCGGGGCCCGGCGACATTGTCGCCATTGCCGGCTTTTCCAAAGCCTCGGTTGCTGACACGCTATGCGCACTCGGCGTCGAAGAGCCGATTCCGGCTCTGCCCGTAGACCCGCCAACCTTGTCCATCACCATCAGCGCCAATGATTCACCCTTGGCCGGTCGCGAAGGCGACAAGGTGCAAAGCCGGGTCATTCGCGAACGCCTCATGCGTCAGGCCGAAGGGGATGTGGCCATTCGGGTCTCGGAAACCGCCAATAAGGATGCGTTTGAAGTCGCCGGGCGCGGGGAACTGCAATTGGGGGTGTTGATAGAAAATATGCGCCGCGAAGGGTTTGAACTGGCCGTATCGCGCCCCAAAGTCCTCACCCGTGAAGATGAAAATGGCACTTTGCTGGAACCGATCGAGGAAATTGTCGTCGATGTGGATGATGACTATGCGGGGGTGGTGATTGAAAAGCTCTCAATGCGACGCGCTGAGCTGGTGGAAATGAAACCAACTGGCGGCGGCAAAACCCGGGTGGTCCTGCACGGCCCCGCCCGCGCACTGATCGGCTATCATGGGGAGTTTCTCACCGACACTCGTGGCACCGGGGTGATGAACCGTTCCTATTTGGAACATGCCCCCTATAAAGGCCCAATTGATGGGCGCCATAATGGGGTTCTCATTTCCAATGGTCAGGGCGAAGCGGTGCCTTTTGCCCTGTGGAATCTCGAAAGCCGTGGCACCATGTTCATATCCCCGGGGGAAAAAGTTTATCTGGGCATGATTGTCGGCGAGAACGCGCGGCCCGAAGATCTCAATGTTAATCCCCTAAAGGCCAAACAATTAACCAATGTGCGGGCGGCCGGTAAAGATGAGGCCGTGCGCCTCACCCCGCCCCGGCGTCTCTCTTTGGAACAGGCCATCGCCTATATTGACGATGATGAGCTGGTCGAGGTCACCCCCCAGAGCATTCGCCTGCGCAAACGCGAGCTTGAGCCGCATATGCGCAAAAGAAAGGCGAAAGAATCCACGTAAATTCGCGGCTTTGGCGCATTACACGCTGAAACGGCACGGCTTTTGAATAGTTCTCCCCACAAGCGAAACAACGCTTAATTTTGACGCATATCGGTCCTCCTTATTGAGCGGACCATTGCACTATGGAGAACGAGATATGGCACACCCTATTGACTTGCACGTCGGAAGCCGCCTTCGTCAGCGCCGTTGTCTGCTGGGTCTAACCCAGCAAAGACTGGCCGCTGCCGTTGGTATTAAGTTTCAGCAAATTCAGAAATATGAAAGCGGCGCTAATCGCGTCTCAGCCTCGCGGCTTTGGGCGCTGGCCCATGCGCTGGATGTGCCAATATCTTTCTTTTTCGATGATTTGAACGCCGCCAACGCCCGCCCTTCCGAAGGGTTTGCAGAGCCAAGTTCAGATTTTGCCGATGATGACCGGATTGAACCCGGGGTATTGTCCAAGAAAGAAACAATCGATTTGGTGCGGGCCTATTATAATCTCAAGGAAGAGCCGCGTAAGCGCTTGCTCGACCTTGCCAAGACCATGGCAGAGGTGGCGTAGCCATTTTTTGAGATTGTCCTATTGGGCGGGTATTCTGGGGCACTTTTTACCCGCCCACTTTAAGGTCTCTCCTCTTTCTCCTCCTTTGCCTGGAGAGGCCTTGAAAAACGACGCGACAGACTTGAGGGCAAGTCTGTCGCGTTTGTTTTAAAACCCTCATGGCAAGCTTTAGCTGATAATTTTCTTCAAAAACTCATCCACCGCGCGCCAATATTGATCGCGAAAATTATCCGTTTCCATCATCACTTCGTGAAACGCATCAGGCACTTCAACCAACGAAATTTTATCGCTCAATGCCGCCAGCCTTTTATGAGAGGAGCCATCAATCAATTGGTCATTGGTGGGCGAGACAATTAAAATCGGCGCCTTGATGGCGGCGATGGCTTCTGGCCTGAAAATACGCTCAAGCGCAGCCATGGCCTGATTGGTCCAACCGAATGTTGGCGAGCGCAACGCGGCCGCCGGGGCCGCTTCTTGTAATTTCAAAAACCGCGCATGGCGCTTGGGGTCATGGGTCAGAATATTACCCTCAAACACCAGCGAATGTTCGGTCATGCCCGGCACCGAGGCCCGCTCAAACCCCAATGCCGAAGCCGCTTGCGCATAAAGCCGAGCAATTTTTTGCTTCACCTTGTCCGGGAAAAAACCGGTCATGGGGGCCGACAAGACAGCGGCCACAAAATCATCATGGCCTTCTTCCAAATATTCCAAAATCGGCACCCCGCCCATGGAATGGCTAAAGGCGAGATAGGGACCGGAAAAACGTGGGCGGACGAATTTTTCCATCACATATTTCAAATCCGCCACATAGGTACCGAAACTTTGTATATGGCCTTTTTCCGATACCGGCAGCAGGCGTGAAGAAAGCCCTTGCCCGCGCCAATCCATGGTCACCACATTAAACCCGCGCTCGCGCAATTCATCGACCACCTCAAAATATTTTTCGATAAATTCGCACCGCCCATGCACCAACATCACGGTGCCTTTGGCATTGTCTCGGGGAAAAGACGCAACCCGAAGCTTGGCCCGGTCCGGCATGGTAATAACAAAACATTCGCCCTTGGAAGGGACAGGATTTTCCGCAATTTCAATAAAGGGTTGCGGCTCGATGTCGAGTTGGTTTTCCATATCTGTTCTCTATTCCATCAAGGCTGCATCAGGGTTCATTGGCTTGCGAAAGCGCAAGGTCATACGATCACTCTCCCCAATATCGAGATATTTCTGCTTGTCATAATCCGCCACAACCTCGCCTTGATAGTCAGCCGCGCGCAAGGTCGGCGGCAAGGT
>JALWRV010000439.1 GCA_027080545.1 Parvularculaceae bacterium | reverse complement strand
GGGTTCACCAATGCAATCCTTGGCGAATAAAACCTCACGCCCGAGCAATTTGGAAAGAACCGGGGCCACGGGGGCCAGCGACATTTCCGGCACCACCTTACCTTTGGGGCGACCATAATGGGAGAGCAAAATAACTTTGGCCCCCTTGTCGGCCAATTCCTGTATGGTTGGCATGGCGCGCTCAAGGCGGGTGGTGTCGGTTATTTTGCCGTCTTGCATGGGGACATTAAAATCCACCCGCACCAACACCCGTTTTCCCTCAAAGGAAAAATCATCCAGCGTTTTATAACCCATCACCTGATCCCCGTTTGCCCTGTTACAAATATTTGGCCATTTCCATGGCGGTATCGGTCATGCGGGTAGAAAAGCCCCATTCATTATCATACCAGCTTAACACCCGTACCAGCTTGCCTTCGAGAATTTGCGTTTGCTTGAGGGCAAAGGTTGAAGAATGGGGGTCATGGTTAAAGTCAATAGAAACAGCCGGCAGATCGGTATAGGCGAGCACCCCTTTCATGGGGCCATCTGCGGCTTTGATAATTGCCGCATTCACCTCGTCTACATTGGTTTCTTTTTTGGGGGTGAACACCAAATCAACAACAGAAACATTGGGGGTTGGCACACGAATGGAAGACCCGTCAAGTTTTCCGGCCAGTTCCGGTAAAACCAGCCCCACGGCTTTAGCGGCCCCGGTAGAAGTTGGGATCATCGACATCGCCGCCGCGCGGGCGCGGTAGAGATCTTTGTGCAACGTATCCAGCGTTGGTTGGTCTCCCGTATAAGAGTGAATGGTGGTCATATAGCCCCGTTCAATCCCAACACTATCGTTCAACACTTTAGCCACAGGCGATAGGCAATTGGTGGTGCAAGAGGCGTTTGAAACAATCACATCCTTTGCCCCCAGCACCTCATGGTTGACCCCGTAAACAATGGTTTGGTCGGCATTGGCTCCGGGAGCCGAGATTAAGACGCGCTTGGCGCCTGCCTCGAGATGTAGGGCCGCCTTATCGCGGGCGGTAAAAATACCGGTACATTCAAAAACAATGTCGATACCCAAATCGCCCCAGGGCAGTTTCGATGGATCCCGCTCCGCAAATACTTTGATGGGGCCGCGCCCGGCATCAATGCTGTTTTCGGTGGTCACGACTTTTTCCGGAAAGCGGCCATGAATAGAGTCAAAGCGCAGCAAATGGGCGTTGGTCTCGACAGGGCCTAGATCATTAATAGCGACCACCTCAATGCCGGTGCGGTTATTTTCAATCATTGAGCGCAGGGCCAGACGGCCAATTCGGCCAAATCCGTTAATCGCTACTTTAATGGTCATATCATCCTCCGAAGAAAAGGCTGGGCCTGGCGGCACCGCGCGTTTGTGGGCAGGGCAAACACCCAAAGTCAGCGTTTTCTGCCCTCTCGCGGCTAGGGGGTCAAGTAGGCGTGCCCGTCAGGCCTTTTGCGGGCAGGCTAGCCCTTACTAGACGGCGCCCGCCAGAGGCGCTACCGTTGATGTTTTCGGGCCAATCAGGTCTCAAATGAGGATGAATCATGGCTAATCTGGAAACGGCGGTGCAGGATCTGGCGGTGGCGCTGGACGAGCTGAGCGCCAAGGTTGAGCTGCAAAAGCTGCATCAGACAGAAATAACCGAGCGGGCCATAGAGCAATCGCGCCAAATCGACCGGGTCGACCAAATGGCCAGCGCGGCAGCGCGCGATCTCGCCGCCATCATCAAAGATTTGAAAATATTGGCCACTGAGGCTGATTAGGCGACCGCCCCGGCGCATTTCACCAAACAGGACAGGCCCATGGCACAGGTAAAAATTTCGATCAATAATCAGTCCTATACCATCACTTGCGATGATGGGCAGGAAGAGCAATTGCAGGAATTGGCCCGCTATTTTGACAGCCATGTGCAGGCATTAGCGGCCAAGGTCGGGCGCATTACAGATTCGCGGCTGATGTTGTTGGCCGGCTTGACCGTGTGCGATGAATTGCGCGAGGCCGAATCCCAATTGCAAGCGGTGCGGGCTGAAAAAGGTGTGACCAGCGAAGCCGGCGCCACCCGCGTCATCGAAGGCGCGGCCCGCAAGGTGCGCGAAGTTTCCGAACGGTTATAAATCACAAACCAAGCATATCCCCTCTCTTTCATCAACGCGGGGCTTTGCTATCACAAGGCCTGCGATGGTTTGGCATGTCTTGAGAACTGTTCGCTGGCCGACAGCGCTACTCGATAATTGATTGCCCGGTTCCGGCCCAATCTTTTTCAAAAGCCGCCAGCCCCTTGTCGGTAAGCGGGTGATGGTAAAGCTGCTCAAAGATTTTCGGGGGAATGGTCACCACATCAGCCCCGGCCATGGCGGATTGTTTCACATGGGCGGTAGAGCGAATAGAGGCCGCTAAAATTTGCGTGGTAAATCCATAATTATCATAAATGTCGCGAATGTCATGGATAAGCTCCATGCCGTCCTGCCCCAAATCATCCAACCGACCAATAAAGGGCGAAATATAGGTCGCCCCGGCTTTGGCGGCCAGCAAGGCCTGATTGGCACTAAAGCAAAGGGTCACATTGGTCTCTATATTCTCAGCCGACAGCGCGGCACAGGCCAACA
>JALWRV010000438.1 GCA_027080545.1 Parvularculaceae bacterium | reverse complement strand
GTACCAACCATGATCAACTTTGACTTCAATTCCATCGTTCTTGATGGTGAAGCACGGCGGATATTGGATCAGCAGGCCGCGTGGATCATGGCGCACCCAACGGTAAAATTCCGGGTCTATGGCCATACGGACAAGGTTGGCTCGAATGCCTATAACCAACGGCTCGGCCTACGCCGCGCTCGGGCAGCGGTGAACTATCTTGTGTCTAAGGGCGCGCCGCGCAACCGGCTTGAGGCGTATACCTCTCTCGGAGAAACACAACCCATTGTGAACACTGAAGATCGTGAGCGTCTTAACCGTCGCACCGTAACAGATGTGTTCGGCTTTGCTCCGCATGTGATTCCATCGGAGTTTGATGGCAAACGCGCCGTCATTGTTTATGGAAACTACGTAAATGGCGATGCCGGTGTTTCCGGCGAATCACAACTCTAGCATTCATAACTGCAACCAACCTTACCCCTTCCGGCCTTGTCGGGAGGGTTTTTTGTTGTGCTAACGCAACTTGCAATCCAAAGCTAACCTAACTATAGTCGATTCTACGCTTTTGCCTTTCGGCAATGAATTGCGCATCGAATGACGATATGTCAGGCGTAGAGCAAAAGCGAATTGTATACTGTTGGCCATTGTGCCATTCGTCAGTTTGTGAATTCACTAATACTTTTATTCTCCATACTATCGTAATACACTATATGTTTGAGTATTGAGTTAGGCTTGCGTTCAAATAATCATCGAGGTGCTAAGTTGGCGTTGTTAAAATTAATGGATCGTAAAATGGAAGCCTTTGCAGTGGCCTCCTCCCCGGAAAGCTTTGAGCTCCTAGACGGAGAGCTTCGCGGCCTTTTTGGCCAAAATTGGGGAAATGTGTCCGTGTCTGCAGCGGGTGAAATGCTTGGTCGTGGCGCGATGGCGGGCGATGAGGTCCTTATTGTCTGCGTCGATGCCCAGGACGAACAAAATCTCGAACCCATTGACAGTTTTGTGCGGGCCGCCAAAAAGGCTAACTTGGTGGTGGTGCTGATCGCAAAAGATGTGTCACCCACGGCCCTCCACCATCTCCTACAGCTCGGCGCCGACGATTTCGCACCCTATCCGCTGCCGGATAGCGCGCTATCAGATATTTTCGAGCGGTTGCGGGACAAAAGAAATGCCGCGCCGGCCGATTCAGAGCGCAAGAAATCCCGCAGTGGCGTAATCTTACCGGTTTACGGGGCGGCAGGTGGCGTTGGCGCCTCGACCTTTGCCGTCAATTTGGCGTGGGAAATGGCCTCCGCTACACGAAAAGACGATATGCGCGTTGCATTGATTGATCTCGATTTTCAGTTTGGCTCAATCGCCACCTTACTGGATATTCCGCGCCGCGATTCCGTGTTTGATCTTCTGACAGAACCGGATACGTTGGCCGGTGATACATTGGCTCAAGCCATGACATCTTATAAATCCATTCTGGCCGTGCTCACATCTCCGCCAGAGGTGATGCCGCTGGACATTGTAAATGCCGAATTTGTGGAACGCCTGCTTCGTATATTGCAAAGACGCTATGATTTCGTCATCGTTGATCTGCCAAAGGCCCTGACCGATTGGTCGGCATCGGTGCTTACGGGGGCAGAAACCTATTTCACACTTTTAGAGCTTGATATGCGCTCGGCTCAAAACCTTATGCGCTATTTGCGGGTACTACGCGGCGAGGATCTTCCGGGTGAAAAAATCCAGTATATCCTCAATCGTGCCCCAGGTTTTGCTGATCTCAATGGCAAAACCCGTGTTGGCCGCTTTTCTGAAAGCCTAGGGATAGATATTAATATCCTGTTACCGGATGGCGGCAAAGCCATCACGCAAGCGGGCGATCAGGGCGAACCGCTAGAGGCCTCGGCGGCTAAAAACCCGCTTCGTAAAGAGATTAAGAAAATAGCAAGCACATTGATAGACCTTACCAAAGAAGCCCGAGCGGCTGTTGTAGACTAAACGGAGAACCCCATGTTCGGACGCTTTAAGCAAAATCAGCAGCCTGCCCCAGAAGTGCAGCCACTTATTGGCGAGTTGTCGCTTGAACCAGAGGTTATTAAAAAGGCGCGGCCGGTCGACACAAATCATCTCACACCCGAAGAGCTCGAAGCCCAACAGCGCGAGAAAAAGCGGCTGGATAAGCTGCTGGATGTGCGGATGGAAGTGCATAAACGCTTACTCGAAAACCTGAACCTGTCCGCCATTGACCAAGCCGCCGAGGCCGATCTTCGTCGTGAAATCGGCGCCATCGCGCGCGAAAGCATCCATGAAATGGGTGTTGTGCTCAACGGGCAGGACCAAAAAGAGCTTTTGCAAGACCTGATAGACGAAGTCAGAGGCCTTGGTCCCATTCAACCATTGTTGCGGGACGAAACGGTAAACGATATCTTAATCAACGGTCCTTATCAGGTATTTGTGGAGCGGGCCGGCAAGTTGGAGCTGACCAATGTGCGCTTCAAGGATGACCGCCACCTTTTGCGGGTGATTGACAAAATCGTGTCGGCTGTTGGTCGTCGCGTCGATGAAAGCCACCCATATGTAGATGCACGGCTTGAAGATGGCTCGCGTTTTAACGCTATGGTGCCGCCGTGTGCGGTGGATGG
>JALWRV010000437.1 GCA_027080545.1 Parvularculaceae bacterium | reverse complement strand
GAAATTGGCGGTGAAAAATCCTATACCTATAAATTCACCCCAGAACAGTTTAATCCGGAAGCGGTGTTGCGTCTTGAGCCTGAGGCCATTCGGGGGGCGGAAACGGATGATGGCAATAGCGGTGAGTGATCCCGTGAACGCGCTTTCCCATATCCGGGCTTGGATATTTGATCTCGATAATACGCTCTATCCGGCGGATTGCCATTTGTTTGGTCAAATTGATGCGCGGATGACCGCCTTTGTGTCAAAAAAACTAGACCTACCACCCGATGAGGCGCGAAAAATTCAAAAACAATATTATGTGGAGTTCGGCACAACCTTGGCGGGGCTGATGCACAAGCATGGACAAGCCCCCGTGGAATTTCTTGATTATGTCCATGATATTGATCTTTCGCCCGTAAAGCCCTGTTCTCATTTGCGCGCGGGGCTAGAGGCTCTGCCGGGCAAGCGGTATATTTTTACCAACGGGTCGGTAAAGCATGCCACCAATGTTGCGGAAAAATTACAAGTGCTGGATTTGTTTGATGGCATATTCGATATTGCCCACGCCGATTTTCAACCCAAGCCACAGCCGGAAGTCTATCGAAAATTTACGGACCATTTTGCCATCACCCCAGCGCGGGCGATCATGTTTGAAGATATACCGCAAAATCTCGAAGCGGCTCATGCCATGGGGGTGAAAACGGTACTGGTCCAATCGCAGGCTGAATGGTTCGAGGATGAACCGCCAGAAAAACGCCCCGCCCGTCATGGGGAGCGCTACCCCCATGTGGATTATATTACCGACGACCTCGCCGGTTTCTTGCATCAAACCCAAACTGCGCTTACCCCGTAACCCACCCCACTGTTGAGATATTTCCATGATAGATGAAAAAACCGCAAAACCATTGATTGAACAGGCTTGGGACAGGCGCGATCAGATCACAGCGCAGGATAAGCCGCTGGTTGAGGCGGTGAATAGCGCCTTAGACGCCCTGGATGATGGCCAGAGGCGTATCGCCGAAAAACAAGAAAATGGTGATTGGGTGGTGCATCAATGGCTGAAAAAAGCGGTGCTTCTTTCCTTTCGTCTCAACCCGAACTGGATAATCGAAAATGGCCCCGATGGGGGTGTTTGGTGGGACAAGGTAGCGTCGAAATTTGCGGGATGGGACGCGCAAAGGTTTGAGCAGGCTGGTTTTCGGGCTGTGCCCCCTTGCACTGTGCGTCACGGGGCTTTCATTGCCAAGGATGTGGTGTTGATGCCGTCCTATGTGAATATTGGCGCCTATGTGGGTGAGGGCACTATGGTTGATACATGGGCCTCTATCGGGTCTTGCGCGCAAATTGGCAAGCATTGCCATATTTCCGCCGGAGCCGGTATTGGCGGCGTGTTAGAGCCCTTGCAAGCGAACCCAACCATCATTGAGGATAATTGCTTTATTGGTGCTCGCTCGGAAGTGGTTGAAGGGGTGATTGTCGGCGAAGGTTCGGTGATTGCCATGGGGGTGTTTATCACCCAATCAACAAAAATCGTTGAACGCCATAGCGGCAAGATCAGCTATGGAAAAATTCCGCCCTTTTCGGTGGTCGTGCCCGGGTCTCTACCAGACAAAAATGGCGGGCCAGCGTTGGCCTGCGCGGTGATTGTTAAACAAGTTGACGCCCGCACCCGCGCCAAAACCTCGATCAACGATCTCTTGCGGGATTAGGGTCAAACCCTAATAGGCCTTGCCATCGCGATGCTGCATCTGCCAGTGGCCATCTTGTTTTTTGGCTACCAGATCCACCGCCGGGTCTGTATAGGTGGCCAAATCCACCATGGAGCGCGTGCCTATTTCAAGAAAGACGCAAGGTTGGTCGCTTTCATTGATCAAGCGATGACCAATCGCCACTCCGGCTTTAAAATAGGCCACATCACCAGCGTGCAAAACGGATCGTTCATCGCCTTCTTCCAACACCGCTTCGCCCTCGAGCATATAGACCATTTCGTCTTCATTTTGGTGCCAATGCTTGTGGGCGCTGGCGGCGCCGGGGTTAAGCTTTGTGAGATTAACCCCAAATTGTGTGAGGTCTCCGGCATCCCCAAGCTTTTGCTTTTCGCGCCCGCGACATATTTCATCAAAAGGCGCTGGATAGGCGCAGCTGGTTTGCACAGGGATGGATTTTAGATCAAGTTTCGGCATTTGGTCTTGCTCTCATCTGAGGGTTCAATTCAATCTGGCTTTTTGTGGCGCATAAAGATAGATCATCCTTATGGATAAAAAAACCTCACCCCCTATAGATCCGGTCGCATTGACCGCTCAACTGGTGCGCTGCCCTTCCATCACACCGCAGGACCACGGGGCCTTAGCGCTGATAGAAAAACAGCTTTTACCGCTCGGGTTTCGTTGTGAGCATATGAGCTTTGCCCATGAAGGCTTCGCCCGGGTTGATAATCTTTATGCGCGGTGGGGCACTGGCACACCGCATTTTTGTTTTGCCGGGCACACGGATGTGGTGCCAGTGGGGGATGAAACAAAATGGACCCACCCGCCTTTTGCCGCGATTGAAGAAGAGGGCATTTTGTGGGGGCGTGGCAGCGCTGACATGAAAAGTGCGCTGGCAGCGTTTATCACCGCTGTTAGCCAG
>JALWRV010000436.1 GCA_027080545.1 Parvularculaceae bacterium | reverse complement strand
TCTGACATTATGGACCGGATGGCAATATTCTCTGCGCGGTTGGCGTGCTTTAAGCGGCCGCCATCATAGATAAAGCGAAAGCGAGTTCGGCGTGAGCCAATCTGCAACCATTCAAGATGATAATGCTCCCCATCTGTTGATTGTCGATGATGATGATCGCATCCGCACCCTGTTGAAAAAATTTCTCTCGGAGAATGGCTTTCACGCATCCATGGCTGAAAATGCCGCTCAAGCCCGCCAGATGATGAAATCATTACATTTTGATTTGCTCATTCTGGATGTAATGATGCCCGGTGAAACTGGCTTTGAGTTAACCCGCTCATTGCGCACCCTCTCCAACATTCCAATCATTCTATTAACCGCCCGGGGCCAACCAGAAGACAGAATTGAAGGGCTGGAATTGGGCGCCGATGATTATCTCGCCAAACCCTTCGAGCCCCGCGAACTATTGCTGCGCATTCGCGCCCTGCTCAAACGGCATCGGGAATCCTCACCCCAAGGGGGCGTTTTAACCTTCGGCGCCTGTTCATTTAACCCCGACAAGGGCGTGCTGCGCCGCGACGGTGCCATTGTGCGCCTCACCAGCGGTGAGCTGGCCCTGCTACGCGCTTTAGCCCGCAAGCCCGGTGCTGCTATTGCCCGCCATGCGCTGGCCCAAAGCACCTCCTCGGCGCTGGATCGCTCCATTGATGTGCAAGTCACCCGCTTGCGCAAGAAAATCGAAGAAGACCCCCGCAATCCCCTCATTTTACAAACCGTGCGCGGCGTCGGTTATGCGTTGATGACGGATTAGCCATGCTGAGAAATATCACCCCCAAGGGATTGTTTGCCCGCACCATGCTGATCGTCACCCTGCCGATCTTTTTGATGCAGTCGGTCATCACCTATGTGTTCTTCGCCCGCCATTGGGAAGAAGTCACCGGCAATCTGGCCGCCAATGTGGCAGGAGATATTGCCACCATCACCAAGCTTTATGAAGAAGCCGCCGGCCCCATTACCGTAGAAACCGTGAACGAGCTTGCCCGCGAACAGATGGGAATTGCCTTTCGCTTTGACAAAAACAGTGAAATTCCCACCGCAAACCGTGGATCAATCTTCAAAGTCTTGAACCGCACCATTGATAATAAGCTGCGCCAAAAGCTGGCCTACCCGTTCTGGTATAATACCACCTCTTACCCGGCCTATGTGGAAATACGCGAACAATTACCCAATGGGGTGCTGGTCTTTTTTGTCCCGCGTGAACGCATCATCGCCACCAATGGACATATTTTTGTGATGTGGCTAATCGGCGCAACTCTTTTATTGGGGTTCGTAACTTGGGTCTTTATGCGCAATCAATTACGTTCGATCCAGCGCTTGGCAACAGCCGCCGAAGCCTTTGGGCGCGGACGTGATATGCCCGATTTCAAACCCACGGGAGCCACCGAAGTGCGCCAGGCGGGCCGCGCCTTCATGGCCATGCGTCAACGCATCAAGCGCCATTTAAAACAGCGTACGGAAATGCTCGCCGGAGTGAGCCATGATTTGCGCACCCCATTGACCCGCATCAAGCTAGCCCTTGCCATGCAGCCAGACGAAAAAGAAATAGCGGCCATGCGCACCGATATTGAAGAAATGGAACATATGCTGGAGGAATATCTGGCCTTTGCCCGCAATCAAGTGCTGGACCAAACGGAAGTGGTGGAACTGCGCGAATTATTGCGTGACATTGCCAATGGGGTTTCACGCGCGGGCCATAAAATCACGATAGATGCCCCCCATGAAATATCCCTTGATGCCAGGCGCAGCGGCATCAAACGCGCGGTTAGCAATCTCATTTCCAATGCGTTGAAACACGCCAAAAATGTCCGTGTCAGCCTGCGGATGAAAGATGGAAACGCGCAAATCATTATAGATGATGATGGGCCGGGTATCGCCCCGGAAGATTTCGATGCCGTGTTCAAACCCTTCTCGAGGCTCGATCTGGCGCGCAGCCAAAACACGCCGGGGGTCGGATTGGGGCTAACAGTGGTGCGCGATATTGCCCGCGCCCATGGGGGCGATATTGATTTGGCCAAATCGCCCATGGGCGGCTTGCAAGCGATTTTACACATTCCCCTTTAAACCTTCATCCTCCCCTATTGCTTCCAAAGCGCCATTAACCCGTTTTGCATAAAGTATGAATGGAAGATTAAGGCGGTGCATGCATATCAGGACATGTCCATCAAGGCGCATTTTATCTACCACCCAGCACGATGGTTAACCTAAAATGAAGGCAGGTTTTCGCTTTTTATCAACGAGGAATTAACCGCATTAAAGCTAATATGGGCAGATAAAGTACGCATCGGGGTTATAGAAGTGACAAGTCCTAAAGTCGAAACAAGCTTGCTCATCGAGCAAGATAAATTTACCAGCCTGCGTGAGCAAGGCGCTTTACTCTTCGGACAAGCAATCGTGGTCGCCCTGCTGATTGGCGTACTGTTTGTTTTCCGCTATCAAAATGTTGCTTTGGCTATTCCTGCCTTTACCTTTGTTGTACTGGCTCTTTATCGCGGCTGGTTTTGGTCGAAATTAAAAACCGGCGATCTCGATGAAACCCAGATAAAAAAACTGAACAACCAAATCGCTTTTTCAGGCGCCGTTTCAATCATTCTCGTTCTTTTTTACGTCAATGCCATCTTGATGATAGAGCCGGAAAGCACGCGCATCATGTTTGCTGGTCTGGTAACCGTGTTTTGCGTGATGATGGCCTATTCTTTAATGTCAATTCCTTTTTATTCCGGGGTCATTATCGTTACCCCTGTTATCGCTTTTACCCCCTATATGCTAAACTCCGGTAGTTCGGTTGATAAGATATATATTACCATCACGGCGATCCTAAGTGCTCTGGTGTTCATTTCCTTCCGCCTTATCACCCGTGCCCGCGATAAAATGCACCGTCAACTTCTCGAAACCGAACATTCCTTGGCCGTCAAGGAAAAGACACTCGGCGAATTGATGGATATGTGTCGCGATTTTGCGTGGGAAGCTGATGAAAATTTACAAATCAAATCTTTATCGGAAAATTTCGCCACCCTGAGTGGTCGGGATATCGCTTATGATGTAAACAAGAGCCTGTTCTTGTTTCTCAATACACGCGATACTGAAACCTCTGAAAATATTCGCACCATCAAACAAGCCGTCAAACAAATGATACCGTTTCCACGGCTTTCCTGTCACGCCCATGATCTGGGTCAGGTTAGCCATATCGAGATTACCGGCACCCCCATTATAGATAAAGAAGGTAATCTACGGGGCTATCGCGGCTGGATGACAGATATTTCCGACCGGCGCGAAGCTTTGGAGGCCCTCGGTGAAAGTGAACGGCGGTTCCGCGAATTTACCGACATGGCAGCTGATGGTATATGGGAAACCGATGCAGAAAACAGATATACGTTCATCGGCGGACAAATGTCCTTCCAGTCCGGCGGTTGGTCCCAAGATCTCCTTGGCAAGAAAATGGGCTCTAGCGCCCAAAATGATAATGCCTCGCCCGCATATAAACAGGCCATCGCTGACATTATAGAGCGCATCGCGCAAAGACGCCCCTTTAGCGATATCATTATGCCGGAATATAGCGGCGTCATCCAGAAACTATCCGGCACACCAATCTATGGCCGCGACGGCACATTTCGTGGCTATCGCGGCTTCACCTCCGATGTCACCTCTGAATATCGCTCCCGCGCCGAAGCCGAAGAGAACAATAAAAAACTATTGGAAAACGAAGCCCGTTTTCGCTCTTTCGCTCTACTTGCCAGCGATTGTCTATGGGAACTGGACGAAGAGTATAATTACACCTTCATCTCTGATATTGTTGAACGATGGACTGGCATTCCAGCCAGCGCCTTTATTGGCCGCTCGATAATGAAGCTTGATGAAATCGTGCCGCCACCACCTGGTGATGAACAATATGTGGAAGGATGGCGCACTCATTTGCGTGATTTGTGGGAGAAAAAACAAATAAAAAACTTCCAGCTTCCTGCTCTAAAGGGATATTCCCTGCGCGTTTCTGCAATGCCGCTCTATGATAAGGACGGTAATTTTATCGGCTATCGCGGCACCACCAGCGACAATAGCGCCGAAGTCGCTGCCCGCCGAGAAAGCAAAGCAGCCCTGCAAGCGCTGGAAACAGCCAATGCCACACTTGGAGAACGCATTGAGGAGCGCACCCAAGAGCTGGCCCGCCAAACCAATCTTTTGCGCGAAGTGCTCGACACTATGGAAGATCGTTTGGTCGTGGTCGACGAGAATTTCAAAATCGTGTTGATGACCGAAAAAGATACTTTGCCGCTTCCCCCGGGACGTTGGGAAGAAGGCGCCGATATTGTCGAGATTTACAATACCGCAGAAGATCTCGGCCTTTACCGGCAAAGCAAGCACAAACAAGGCGTCATTGGTTTTGCCAAGAAATTTAGAGCCGGCAAAGCCTTTTCAACCCTGCGCCATGATATGTCGGGGCAATATATTCGGGAATTTTTCGTACCCCGCGCCCAGGGCGGCTATGTGGTCATCTACCATGATGTCACCCGCGACCATTCACGCCAACAAGAGTTGAAAAAACTTTCCAAAGATCTGCGCCATTCCAAAGAAGCCGCCGAAGCCGCCAACCGCGCCAAATCCGAATTTCTCGCCAATATGAGCCATGAAATCCGCACCCCCATGAACGGGGTCATCGGCATGTCGGAATTGCTGCTCAATACAGAGCTGACCCCCAAACAACGAGACATGGCACAAGTCATCATGCGCTCTGGTGACAGCCTGTTGACGATCATCAATGATGTGCTTGATTTTTCCAAGCTGGAAGCCGGAAAAATGAACTTGGCATCGGACTCCTTCTTGTTGCGCGCGGCGGTGGAAGATATTGCAACCTTGCTGAACCTTCAGGCCCACCGCAAGGGACTTGAACTGATGGTGCGCATACACCCGGACGTGCCCGATGCGTTGATTGGTGATGTAGGCCGATTGCGCCAAATATTGACCAATTTAGTCGGCAACGCCATCAAATTTACCGATGAAGGCAGCGTGTTGATCAATGTCACCGGCACTGCCAAAAGCGGATTGGCAGATTTGCGTTTCTCCATCGAAGATACGGGTTGCGGCATTCCGGCGGACAAGCTGGACAAGGTTTTCGACAAATTTGAACAGGTAGATGGCTCCTCGTCGCGCCGCCATGAAGGCACAGGGCTGGGGCTGGCCATCACCAAAAAACTGACCCTGTTAATGGGCGGCGATATTGGTGTTTCCAGCACTGTCAATGTCGGGTCCAAATTCTGGTTCAGCCTGTCTTTGAAAGTCGACAGCCAATCACATAAAAAAGACAGATCCCAAAGCGCCATCCCGCCTAATATGAAAGCCTTGGTGGTCGATGATAATTCGGTCAACCGGTCAATATTGGAAGAACAATTAAAAAGCTGGTCCATCACCCCGGTCATGGCAGAGCATGGCAAAGAAGCGCTAACCTTACTGCGCACAGCCGCCGCTGAGGGCAACCCCTTCCCGCTTATGATCCTTGATTTTCAAATGCCCGGCATGGATGGCGAAGAGCTGGCCCGTCTGGTGCGCGCCGACAAAGCCCTGAGCGATATTAAAATGATTATGCTGACCTCGGCGGGACAGGAAAATATGGCATCGCTAAACCGCGATTTGAATCTGTCTTCACATATTTTGAAACCGGCCCGCGCCAGCATATTGCTGGATGCGATCACCGAGGCTATGAATGATAGTGCTGTGCACACTATCAAACGCGTGGCCGAACAACTAAAACCAAAAATTGAGTCTGATCCCGCCCCGACCATGCCCGCCAAACCGTTGGTTAAACACACCCTGTTGGTGGCCGAAGACAATATCGTCAATCAAATGGTGATTAAAACCATGCTGGCCACAACCGGCCACGATATCCTCATCGCCAATAATGGCGAAGAGGCCGTTGCCATGTTTAAGCAACATCAGCCTTCCATTGTGTTGATGGATGTCTCCATGCCGGTCATGGACGGGCTTCAGGCAACTGCCGCCATTCGCGCCCTGCCCGCAGACAAAAACCCGCAAACCCCGATCATTGGGGTCACCGCCCACGCCCTCAAGGAAGACCGCACCCAATGTCTTGAGGCCGGGATGGATGATTATCTGCCTAAGCCCATCAAGCAGGACCGATTGCTAGAAAAACTATCCCATTGGCTCGATCAGAACCAAAGCCAAACCAAACAAAGCGCTTGAAAGTCAACAGCCCCTGTTTCGCCTTGACCCCTTGGTGAGGGCTGATAAACCGACAAGCGCGTCTTTTCGCCTTGTTCGGGATTATTGTTAAACGCCTATGGCTAAAAAAACCAAACCACGCCCCCCTGCCAAACAGGCAGAAAAACTATCTCTGGAACTATTGCGCACGCAATGCGAACAATTGCGCCGTGAAGTGTTTGATGATCCGTTGACCAATCCGGTGCGTCGATTGTCTTTTAATATATCCCAAGCTCTGGAACTGGGCAGCCTGCCATTAGATAGTTTTGATCAATGGATAACAGGCCTACATGATCAAGCTTTGGAAAAACGCGCTGCCGCCAGCAAAACCTATCTTGCGGCCCCGTCACTGGCAAAAACCGTCGCCGCCGCGCTACCGGCATCAGCTTCTTTCAGCGCCTTTCAACGCTACTGGTCCGATACCCGCCAAGCCATCATTTTCACGGGCCACCCCACTTTTATGATGCCCGAGCAAACCCGCAAAGCCCTCGCCCACGCCATTGTCAGTCGAGACCATATGCCGAAAGGCTTGGCCCCAATCCATACCAGCCCCCTAAGCTTACGCGAAGAACATGATGCGTTGATGGGCTGTCTTGAAAATGGCGCTGCGGCACTAAACGCATTAAACAGACATATTTTTACCCACGCTCAAACCCTCTATCCGCGCCAATGGCGCAAGCTCACCCCCGCCCCAATCAAATTTGCCAGTTGGGTCGGCTATGATATGGACGGGCGTACAGATATTGGCTGGCAAGATGTGATCTATCATCGTTTGCGCGAAAAACAGGCCCGCCTCGCCCACTATCAAAAACGCCTGACCCGGCTCGACCATCGATTTGACCTTGGAAAGAGTGACCCTTTCGCCCGCCTGCAAAAACGCCTGAACGCAGCGCTTGCCCACACCATCCATTGTGTAGAAGCCTTTGCCCACCCTCTTGATGATGCAGAGGCGTTGAGCCGAGCCGCCAATTTACTCACCCGCAAAGGCCCCGGAAAACTTATCAATCTGGCCCCCCTTATTAAAACCCTGCGCTCCCTCGCTCTAGATGTAGAGGATGACGCGGCCTTGGACCTCTTATTGCTGGCCTCAGAGATGGAAGCGATTGGGTTGGGGGCCGGGGCTATTCATTTTCGCCTTAACGCCGCCCAAATTCGCAACGCCATCCGCGCTCGGTTGAATTTGCCGGAAGATGCCGATCTGTTCGGACGCTCCGCTTTAAATGCTGTGTGTGATTTGATTGAAAAAGCCCAGCCCCTGCAGGTGAATTTCGCGTCACTGGCTATTGAACAAACCACCGCCGCGCGCATCACCATCGCGATTGCCCAAATCATCAAACATATTGACGCGGGCGCTCCTGTGCGGCTGTTGATCGCCGAATGTGAAACCCCGGTTACGATTCTGTCTGCCCTTTATTTTGTGCGCTCCTTCGGGATTGAAAATCATGTAGATGTGTGCCCGCTATTGGAAACAGAAGATGCGTTAGAGCGTGCCGCCAGAATATTTGACCGTCTGTTCAAGCAAGATATTTACCGCAAAATCATACGCAAACGCGGCGTGCTGGCTGTGGAAGCTGGTTTTTCCGATGCCGGTCGTTTTATGGGCCAAGTACCCGCCGCGCTGGCCATTGAACGGGTGCATGTGCGCCTCGCTGAACTAATGGCCCAACATGGGCTTTCACAGGTGCGCGCCATTATTTTTGATACCCATGGCGAAAGCATGGGTCGTGGGGGGCATCCCACCAATGTCACCGATCGTATGCTCTATACCCTGTCTCCCTTTGCCCGGTGCGCTTTTCAATCCCGCACTATCGCCCTCACCCATGAAACCAGCTTTCAAGGGGGCGATGGTTTTGTTTTTTTCAGCAATGCCAAAATCGCCACAAAAACCCTCACCGCCCTGCTTCACGCTGAAAATCAAGCCCAGAAGCACACCCACGAAAAAGATTTGTTCTATCGAGATATTTCCACCAGCCTCGATTTTTATTATCGGGTCAAACAATCTCAAGAAACTTTGTTCGCTGACAAATCTTACCACATGACCATTGGCGGTCTGGGATTGGCCTTGCTGCCCATTGCCGGTTCACGCAAAACCAAACGTCAGTTCGAACGCCGTGCTGATGAAGACACAAGCCTCAGGCGGGTGCGCGCCATTCCCCATAATGGCGCCCTACAGCAGCTTTGTTTTCTTGCCAATATAACCGCTGGCATCGGTGATGCGGCGGCTACGGAATGGGATGAGTTCATCGATATGTATCACGGGTCCGACCGCTTGCGCCGGATCATGCGACTGGTGGCCCAAGCCCATCAGATGAGCGAGATCAAAACCCTTCTGGCATATTTGCGCACCTATGACGGGGCTTTGTGGGGGACACGCTCTCTGGCACAATCAAACCAGGCTCTTGATCTGGCCTCCAATAATCTGGCGCTCTTATTGGCCAGCGATCCCCGCTATCCGGCGGCCCTCCAACTCGCGGCAAGAATGCGGCCTTCTATTTTGAAATTGGACCAGTTGCTAAAACAGTTAAAGCTGAAACCTGACCATTCTTTCTGCCTGCCCATAGACGTGGATATTCTCCATGCTATGCGCATCGCCTTGATGGAACATCTGTTTTTACTGGCCGCCCGCATTCCCAATTTTGCCCCTATGAGCGATTTTTCAAGACGCGATGTGATCACATTGATTTTTGATCTGAAAATTCCCGAAGCCGTGGAAATATTGCGCCTCGCCTTTCCCACCAAAACCGCCCGCCTTAGCGATTTTCCCATGGATGAACCGGCTGAGTGGCCCCCCAAAGGCCCCCCCCAATATGGCTGGGTTGACCGGGAGTTAATCGCCCCCTTGGCCCAAACGCACGGGTTGATTACCCGGATCACTGCCACCATTGCTCATTATTATCGCGCTCTGGGCTAGGATAGAGCCCTCAAGCCCGCATCTGGTGTATTTTTTTCAGCCTATCTGCGCTTTTTCACTGCTATTTTAACCCCTTTGCGCCATCATGGGGGTGAAAAGCAGGGTCTTATCCCCATCTTGAGGAAAGTCCCTCCCCATCTGGGGCCAAGCCCTCCTCATCTGGGGCAAGCCCTATGACCTTAATGAATAGTTGAGACGGAATGACGATGAAACTGCCCGGTCCGAAAATGACAGCGTTGCTGATTGTGCTGCTGATGGGCGGCTATTTTGCCATTGGCACCCTCACCCATAGGGAAGAAAAAATCAGCGAACAAACACAAGACAAGCTGTTTCGGGTGGTGGTCTCGACCCTACAGGCTGAACCCCTCGACAATAAATTGCCCGTGAATGGACGCACTGCCGGTTTTAAGTCCGTCAGCGTGTTGGCCGAAACCGCTGGGCAAGTCCGCGCCGTGCTAATCCTCGAAGGCGATCCTGTGCGCCAAGGGGACCCCCTATGCCAGCTTGATGTGGGGGCGCGTCAAAGCCAACTTGATCAAGCCCTTGCCTTGCAAAATAAAGCCGCTCTGGATTTGAAAGCAGCCCGCACCCTCTATGCAAAAGGCTTTCAAAGCGAAGCCGCCGTCAATGCTGCCGAAGCAGCCTTTGATCAAGCCCGTGCGCTGGTCGATGCCGCCCGTCAAGAACGCGAGCGCACCCACATCACAGCGCCTTTTGACGGCATCGTCACAAAAGTTTTTGTGGAGACCGGCGATCTGGTCCAGCCAGGCATGCCCTGTGCAAGTCTTGTGGACCTCGACCCCATCCTGTTTGAAACCGATTTATCACAACAAGAAGTCGGCATGGTTGAAAAAGGCGCAAAAGCGCAATTGCTCATCGATGGTATGGCCCCCATTGACGGGGTGGTGCGGTTTGTGTCGGCTGCCGCCACACCGGGGGCCAATAGTTTTCACGCCGAGCTTAGCTTTGCCAATCCCGATAGCCGCCTGCGTGACGGGCTCAGCGCCACCGCCGAGATCAGCATAGGCCAACAAAAATTACTCATCATTCCCCGCTCCACCATCCTGTTCAATGATGAGGGCATTGAAGGCATCCATATTGTCGAAAATATTAAAAACAATGTCGGCATTGTGCGCTTTGTCCCCATCGTGCTGGTGCGCGATGATGAAAATGGCGCCTATATTGTCAGCCCGGCT